>JAUYHV010000214.1 GCA_030689845.1 Dehalococcoidia bacterium | reverse complement strand
CATATGAGTAACCACTAAAATTGCCAGCAAAAGGTTTGCCGCCATGTTTACAAACTGGGCGATTATTATCTGGGGCTTCCGGGCATACCTGTCAGCCAGCACACCGGCCAGTATTCCGAAGACCAGTATCGGTACAGCTTTGAATGCCCCGGTGAGGCCGAGAAGAAAAGGGGAGCCGGTCATGTCGTACATCAACCATCCACGGGTCACATTGTCCATCCATATCCCCATGGATGTGCTGAGTTGACCCATCCATAGCAAGCGGAAATCTCGAAGCTTAAGGGATAAAAATGTATCAGAGAGCCTTAAATGCACTTAAGGCTCCCGAATATTTTGAAGTTCTTCCAACCCGCTTGCGGTTTACTTTTAAAATCAGCCATTTTTTTACAGCAAATCAACTTACCTTTCAGTCCAGGCAAGCATAAGGATATAGGGCACGAAGATGCCGGTGGCAGTCCTTAATGGTGTCCAGGGGGTATTAGAGTCTATCATCTTGTATAAGGCTTCTGTTTCAACCGGTGTTCGGCCTGACTGAAGGCAACTATAACATTTTGCCCATCGGGTTGCACGCCCGAGAGGTTTATTTTATTATTGCCGAAGGGTTTTCGCTGAAGGGGTTTGTCCTTATTGCCAGGGAGTAGAGGTAGGGGTACCTGCGTTTCATGTGCTGTAAGTATTCCAGCCATTCCTTTACCAGGTGGCCGTAAGCCCGGGTTGCGTCATTGGCCAGGTGGGCCAGGTCCGGTTCCGGCAGGTCCGAAAGGCTCCTCCGTGACATGAACTCGTCCCGCAAATGAACCACCGCCCAAAGGAGCTCGCTGAGGGCCTCGTATTCTATCAGGTCTGGGTTTTCTATCTGCCTCAGCAGCAGGTCGCCCTTTTCCTTTAAAAATTTGCTGACTTTTTCCAGTTCCATCAATTTGGGGTCAATGGAATATTTATAGCGCCGGAGCTGCCGTTTTAAAGCGGTGAATTCCACTTCGGACCAGTTTTCATTTATACCCAGTTCCTGGCGAATGGAAGAAATATTCGGGTCGTATTCCACGAAGTGCCTGAGCAGTTGAGTGCCCACCTCGGTAAAAAAAACACCGATAAGCATATTAAGCCTTTGTTTTCGCAGCCTATCCCGCCCCCGGTGCACAATCAATTGGGTCAGCCTGGTAACGATGGTTAAGAAGGTGCCGATACCTGTGAATATGAGCAGCATGGCAAAGAGTTTACCCGCGGTGGTGATAGGATATATATCTCCGTAGCCCACGGTCGAGACAGTAACAATTGTGAAGTAGAGGGCATCTAAAAAGGACAGTTTCTCCAGCAGCATGAAGCCCGTAGTGCCTAAGAAAAGAACGGCTGCCGGAAGGACCAGCAGTATTCGAAATTTTTTGATTTGATGGAGCATCACCTGAACCCCGAAATCGAATTAGCTGTTTATACTATACCACATGTGGTCTGATACCAGTTCCGGCGGGACAGCAGCAATTTTATTTTTATCAGACTGCCGGGAGGTAAGCTGCCCTCGGAGTAGAGTTAAAGAGGAATGTACCGGGGATTCGGGCTTTTTTCAGTGTAGAGAAACAGGGTTTAGAATTTAATTTTCAAACTTATGATTTCAAAAGGCTTTACGGCCAACTTTATCTTTTTCCCGCGGAATTTTATCTCTTCTTCTTCCTCTTCCAGGAGGTTTACCCGCTTCACCGCGACCGGTTCCCTGAAGAGGGTTATTTCGCTGTGAGCAGTTTCTCCCTGGGCTTCATAGAGCCTCAGGATTACTTCCTCGCCGCTTTCGGCTTTCTTGAAAGCTACCATGACCACGTTTTCAGGGCTTACACTGATAAAAGAAAATCGGTAAGAGAGGTTCCCTTTGCGCCTGGTTACCGGCAATTGGAAACCCGTGAGCCCGTTATTGTATTCATGGCCCGGTTTGAACGGTTTCGTTTCCCTGCATCCTTTCCTGTGGGGTAAGATAGAATATTCGAAGGAATATTTCTTGAGTTCCTGCGCATCAGGAGTCGGGATAGCCGGGCCGATAACCCCACCAGAGGCCAGCATCATTATGCTCCGGAGCAAAGTAAGGAACACTTTTCCGTCTCTTACCTCGCTGGCAGGGATTCCCCTGTTTAATATTGTTATACCCTTTTCGCCGTCGGAGTAGTCCACCCAGTTCAGCGCCGGGTATATACCGCAAGGTTTTTCCACCCATTTACCCCTGTTCCTGGCGTGGAACTGGTTGGCAGGTCTTTTTATTGTTCCGAATTGAGTTTCAGAATTGTATCCGGGTGAGTCTATCCCGGTAGAGAACCTCACCCTTATACGCACCTGCGGGTGCCTGTTATCTATCCCGGTCACAAAGTCTATGCGCGGTAAATCATTATAGATAATTATCTTTTTCTTAATGGAAAGGTAATTGTGGCGCCACATGAGGGGCCGCAGCTTGTTTATCAGGCGGTAGGGCCACCTGAGGGAATAAAAATCGCTTTCGATGTGGATTATTCTTCTCAGGGGGGTTTTTTCTATCCTGAAGAGCTTCATTTTAAATTTGCCGAAAGTTATTCCTTCCTCCCCTCCCTCTGTTCCGAAGGGCTGGTCGAAATTTTGGCGGTGATAATAGAGGTCTCCGACCTCTTCCTCAAGGATAATCTCGTTGCCCCTGGTCAGCCACTTACCGTCCTGGAAGATATCGATAAGACCGGTTGAGGGGTCCACGGTGGTCTTGAAAAACTGGTTCTCGATGGTGTTGCCCGTGATTTTTATCTTACCGGTCCTGGGATTGGCTTCCCGGCGGGGGTTCCTTTTTAATATATTGTACGTGCGATAGCCGAAAGCAGGAACTGTAGCCACAAAACCGAGCTTGACAGTCTGGTATGAATCATCGGCATAGCGGACATATTCGAGGACTTCTACCTCGAACTCTTCCTTGCCGCTCCTTACGCCTCCGATTCTCTTGACTTTTCCTTTGTCGAAGCCCAGTTCGACTTCAACCCAGTTTGTAACCTCCCATGAGAGAGGGTTAAGGACAATTATGTCTTCCTGGAATACCAGGTTCTGGGCCATTACCGAGCAGAAGTTACTAAGTACCTGGGGCAGGTGGGTTTCCAGGTAGGTGAAGTTATTCCTGGCTTCCTCGTAGCCTTCGTCCATCCCGGTTCCCGGCGCTACGTCATGAAAGGCCCCCCAGAGGATTTTTCTCCAGTTATCTTTGAACTCATAGACCGGGTAGGGAATCCCGAAAAGCCAGGCAACCGTTGACCACTTCTCACAGGAAAGCAGCAGGTTCTCGTATTTTCTCAGGTCCTGTTTTATCCACATCCGGCTGGAAGATACATTGGGGAAAATAGGGGAGTATTTGCCTGAAAACATTTCACCGCGGAAGGTTTCGAATCCCTCCGAATATTTTTCTATGGCGGTAAAGAAATCCGACGTCCTGGCGATTTTCATATGGGAATCGTCATGGGCCCTGTTCCATTTATTGACGGTTCGGAATATTTCCGGCTGGGGTGGAATGGAACCACTCCCGGAGGGCATTAAAATATGGTGTGTTGCCGCTGACTCTTTTAGAAACCGGTAATTCTGTTCCAGGTTGGGAAAATCAAGCCCGGCCCTGTACCCGAGAGGCATCCAGTGAGTCAGTATCCGGGTACCATCGAGCCCCTGCCACCAGAACTCGGAAGGTTTGTTTTTGGCTGCCCCCCTCCTGAAAGCGAAATATTTATACCCGGCTTTTGTATAAATCTGGGGCATTTGGGCATTGTAACCAAAGCTGTCGGCCCCCCACATTACGGGGACGTCGATCCCGAACTTTTCCTTTAAATAGCTTTTACCCATCATAATCTGCCTTACCAGGGTCTCGCCGTTGGGCAGCATGGTGTCCGACATGAGGTACTCACCCCCGCCTATTTCAATCTTTCCGAGGGTGATTTGCCTGGCTATCCTGGCGAAAAGGTGAGGGTTCCTTCGTTCAACTTGTTCCAGGAGGGCGGTTTGCTCGAGGAGAAATATATAACCCCTGCTCTCTATCAGGTCCAGAGCCGGCTTAATAATGAGGTCTATGGTGATATACAGGTAGTCCTCTTTCGTAAGCGCCCAAACCGCGTCGTAGTGGGTATGGGGAACCAGATATATCTTGTCCATAAGGATCCCGGAAAGGCTGCCGTCTCCGGCGCCTTTCTTTCCCTCCTGTAAAAAAATATGCTTGAAAAGCTAATGTATTATACAATACGGGTCAAAGCCCTCTGCTAACCGAATAACGTTAGGAAGGATTTGATGCCGCTAATAAAGAATCTGGATGCGTTGGGCACATCGACCATGAGACGGCAGGCCCTGGATATTGTCGAGGCGGGTATTTCGGCGGTTCTGCCTGCCCGCATCATGAACTCGGCCTTGACGTTTAATCAAAACAGCCGGACTATAACGGTGAACGGCAATGATTACCCGGTGCCGGGCGGGCGGTTGTTTGTCATCGGAGGAGGTAAAGCGGCCGGACTGATGGCACAGGCCCTGGAAGAAATTATTCCACCTGAAAACATCACCGCAGGCACAGTCAACTGCAAGGGCGGGCGGTTTAAAACAGGCAAGGTCCGGGTAAAAACAGCCGGCCATCCCATTCCGGACAACCGGGGGATCGAGGGAGTACGGGGGATGCTGGACCTGAAACACCGCTTTTCTATCAATGAAAGGGACCTGGTCCTGTGCCTGATATCGGGTGGCGGGTCTGCCCTGATGCCTTACCCGGCTGAAGGAATCAACTTAACCGATAAGCAGGAAATTACCCGGTTGCTGATAAGCTCCGGCGCGGAAATCAGTGAAATCAACGCGGTCAGGAAGCACCTTTCAAGGATTAAAGGCGGGCAACTGGGCTGTTATTTTGCCCCGGCAACCGTCGTTTCGTTAATCCTTTCGGATGTAATCGGAAACGACATGGCGGTTATCGCCTCCGGTCCGACTTACCCGGATACATCGACTTATTCCGACGCCTGCCGGGTACTGGAGCGGTACAAGCTCATAGACAGGGCTCCCGGCAGCATTATCAATTTATTAAGAGAAGGAGATGCGGGGAAAGCAGCCGAAACTCCAAAATTTCTGGATAACTGCTATAACCACATCATCGGGGATAACGGGCTGGCTTTAGAGGCTATGAGAGCCAGGGCAGGGCAGATAGGGCTGAAAGCTGTCATCGTTACCAGCCGGCAAAAAGGCGACGCAGCCGCCGTTGCCCGGGACAGGGCAGCGGAGGTCACGGGCGGGAAATATTCCGGGTTCAATGCCGTCCTCATCGGTGGTGAGACGACTGTAACCCTGCCTGCGTCACCGGGGAGGGGAGGCAGGAACCAGCATTATGCTGCCGTTTCTTTGCTGGCAATGGAGCCTTACTCCGGCGAGTGGGTGGTTGCCAGCGTGGGAACCGACGGTTCGGACTTCCTGCCCGATACAGCCGGCGGGATTGTCGACCGGGAATCATTAAAATTTTATAAAGACAGGGGAGTTAATGTAATTTCATATCTGGAGAGGTGTGATAGTAACGGGTTGCTGGGGCAAACCGGCAATTCCCTGGTGGTAACCGGTGATACGGGAACGAATGTCGGCGACGTTATCGTCTATATTTTAGGGAACTGAGGTCAAGTCTAACAAGAGTATCTATGGTTACCTTTGAATGATTTGGCTCTTTTTCATTTCAAGCGGGTAAACTCATCCTTACTCTGTCCAATATACATTATAAGACCTACCCGCCCAAGGGCGCATGGGGGTATACCCGGGTACTCGCATAGTTTCCATTCCGACGAACAAAAGTTTCCATTCCGACGAAAGTCGGAATCCAGAATTCTATAAAATATCTTTGTACAAGTCTCTCTATTCTGGATATTCTCTTTCAAGCAATTCTATTTTCCACCGCCTTTTCCATTCCTTTATCTGTTTCTCCCGTTGAAGAGTTCCTTCATATGGGAGTGCCATCGGTGTCATTCCCGCGAAAGCGGGAATCCAGAGCAACAGACTGGATTCCGGGTCAAGCCCGGAATGGCAAAGATTGTAAGGCCATTTATGAAACA
>JAUYHV010000213.1 GCA_030689845.1 Dehalococcoidia bacterium | reverse complement strand
CAGTCCCACCTGGCTGTTATCTAATTTTTCCTTTGTGACCTTCAAATTAAAACCTCTGTTTACAATGAGTGTGCGGATTTTTTTGCGTTCAAAATTATATCACAGTAGCCCTCTCTTTGCAGTATTCGGGAAGGGAGGCTAAACGTTTCTCAGGCTGATATGCAGTTCCTTCAACTGCTGTTCGGAAACAGAGGACGGCGAATTAAGCAGTAAATCAGTGGCGCTTTGAGTTTTAGGAAAAGCAATCACTTCCCTGATATTCTCTTCTCCCGCCATTAGCATAACCAGGCGGTCTATCCCCGGCGCGATGCCGCCGTGAGGCGGAGCGCCGTAGTCAAAGGCCTCAAGAAGGTGGCCGAAACGGTCGTTTATTTCTTCGTCGGTATACCCGAGCATCCTGAATATCTTTTCCTGGAGTGGCCGGGTATGAATCCTTATGCTGCCGCTGGAAAGTTCGTAGCCGTTACAAACCAGGTCGTAATGTCTTGCCCTTACCCTCTCCGGATGGGTATCCATAAACGGGATGTCCTCTTCCCGGGGTGAAGTAAACGGGTGGTGCATCGGCTGCCACTGCCCCGTTTCCTTGCTCCACTCGAACAGGGGAAAATCCTTTATGTATAAAAAGGCTAAAAGGTTTTTTTGAGCTAACCCCAGGCAGCGTCCTAACTCGGTGCGCAAACTGCCGAGAGCAGAACCTATTACCTCTTCCGGTCCAACCATGATTAAAAAGAGGTCACCCTTTTTTCCATTCAACTTTTCAATGATTTGTTTTACCACCGATGGATTCAAAAACCTCACGATGGCGGATTTGACCGCTTCCATGTCGATACCGGCGGGACTGTCCCCCGCCGTTTCTTGTATGGCAATGGTAACCAGTCCCGAAGCGCCGTACGTTTTAGCCAAATTAGTCAGGTCGTCAATCTGTTTACGGGAGTAACCGGCACAGCCGGGAACGGCTATTCCCTTGATTTTCCCCCCTTTTTTTACTCCGTCTCTGAAAATTGCAAACTCGGAATCGCCCAGGATATCGGATAAATCGCCGATTTCCATGCCGAACCGCACATCGGGTTTGTCCGTGCCGAAGCGTTCTATCACTTCCCTGTAAGTAAACCTGGGAAACGGCTTTAACATCTGAAATTCCGGTTTCAGCGTTTCCACGCACGAAGTGAAAAGTTCTTCCAGCAAAACAAAAATATCCTCCTCTTCCACGAAGCTCATTTCCAGGTCGAGCTGGGTAAATTCCGGCTGGCGATCGGCCCTCAGGTCTTCATCCCTGAAGCAGCGGGCTATCTGATAATATTTCTCTATCCCCGCCACCATTAATATCTGTTTCAACTGCTGAGGAGACTGGGGCAGGGCATAAAACTTACCGGGGGCTATCCTGCTGGGAACAAGGTAGTCCCTGGCACCCTCGGGGGTACTCTTCATCAGTATGGGTGTCTCCACCTCTATAAAACCGCGGGCATCCATGAAGTCCCGCATGAATTTCACTATTTTGTGGCGTAAAATGATGTTATTCTTCATACGCTGCCGCCGCAGGTCCAGGTATCTGTATTTCAATCTCAAGCTCTCTTCAACTTCAACTTCTTCGTTTATGTAAAACGGAGGGTTCAGGGAGGTATTGAATATTTTTATCTTCCTGGCCAGCACCTCCACATCTCCCGTGGGCATCCTGGGATTTTCGGTACCCCCGGGCCTCAGGGAAACCTCGCCCTCGACGGATATGACATATTCATTGCGTAAACCGTAAGCTGTTTTGTGGACTTCTTCCGAAAGCTCCGTGTTGAACACCACCTGGACAAGTCCCGACCGGTCCCTCAAATCAATAAAAATAACCCCTCCGTGGTCCCTGCGGCGGTGCACCCAACCCGCCAGGGTTACATTTTTCCCGGTGTGTTCCCGTCTTAAAAGTCCGCAATCAAAGTTTTTTAACAAAGAGGTATCTCCAGTATTTTTGGAAAGCTTAAAATAATAATGCCATCGTAATGCCTGAACAAAAAAGGGCTTTTACCTTTTAAAGCCATCGGGGAGTGTATATCGCAAGGTAATATTTCGCTTCAAAATTTAAACCTTTGTATTATAAATTATCCTCACTGCCCTTTCAATGCTCATTAGCCAGTAATGGTGTAGGGGGTAACCCCCTGTGGTTACCC
>JAUYHV010000183.1 GCA_030689845.1 Dehalococcoidia bacterium | reverse complement strand
GTCCAGGTTTTGCAGCAAGCTGGCAGCCAGAATAGAAAACCCATCGCAGTCGTCCCGCTTTTTCGCCCATACCGTCTGGGGATAGCTGACAGAATCATAGAGATGCAGGAACCCGTCTCCGCTCCATGAAACCTGCCCGAGTGTGTTCTGGATTTCCTCCAGGGACTTAACTTCAGGCAAATCCATATCCCGATATCTCTTTTCGAACACGCTTCTCCTTAATCGAGACCAGGGGTAGCGCAGTTTCTTCAGCCAAATTATTAAAAATAAATTTAATATCCTGTTAATATGACCTCCAGAAATAAAACATCACTGTTTATTATAATAAAAATACCGCCGAATACATAGAATTATAACCGCTAACGATATATCATGCCTTTCACTCATAGCCGGAATTCATAAAAATACTGAAGCGGGTGCATTTCCATTTACTTAAAAATATTTCCTTCTCTTGTGGGATTTGTTCAAAAGCTCTAATATTATGATAGTTGGTTCTGCTTAATATACGATTGAAGGAGTAACAGTTGGCCAAGAAAATGACGATTGACGAGTTTTTGTCCCTGGTCAGGAACAGAAGGAGTTGCCGTAAATTCAAACCGGACCCCATCCCGGATGAGTGGATTAACAAGATACTGGATGCCGGAAGATGGGCCATGTCGGGCGCGAACGGCCAGCCCTGGGAATTTATTGTAATCAAAGACCAAAAGACAAAGGACAGTATTGTCGATTTTTATCTTCAGCACCGCCAGCGTACCTACCAGGTAGAGCGGACGCGCATAGAAGAAATCAGGCAGCCAGCCTTCCGGGTTTTACATAATGAAATACCCCCGCTAAAATCAGCGCCTGTGGTTATTGCCATGGTAGGTGACAGAAGGACCCTTCAAGCCAGCGTTCTATACGGCAACTTCGTTCCCGGTGAAGGCGGATTCGGTGCGCCTTATCACAAGAATATGGCCAATGCGACACAACTTATATGTCTTGCCGCTGCTTCCCTGGGGTTGGGAGCTCAGTGGGCCAGCGTCAATGCAAGCTGGGAAGAATCTCTAAAAGCTCTCCTGAACGTGCCTCAAGAACTGGCTATACCGACTCTGGTGCCTATCGGCTATCCGGACTATAAAGCGCCGGCGCCTTACCGCCGCAAGTTGAAAGAACTTGTCCACAACGAAAAGTATGACAGTTCCAGGTTCAGGAACGGGGAAGATATCTATAATTTCCTATTGGACCTCAGGGAGCGCACCAGGGAATCATATTCAAAGGGAGTGTAAATAAAATTGGTGCCTTCTCAAACTGAGTGGGTAAGAAAAAATGAAGGTACATAGATGAAGACATATACGATGAAGGGTTCACCTGATGCATCTTCTTTTACCCATTCCGACGAAAGTCGGAATCCAGTAAT
>JAUYHV010000180.1 GCA_030689845.1 Dehalococcoidia bacterium | reverse complement strand
TGATTTTTTCAGAAAACAGCGGGCAAAGCTGGAAGCAGTTGGAGGTACCCACTTCGCAGAACCTTAATAGTATGTATTTCATAGATGGCCTGGATGGCTGGCTCGTTGTCGATGGCGGAACCCTGCTGCATACAGCGGACGGAGGTATGTCGTGGCAGACAGTGTTTGCCGGGACTTCGACGAATATTAACGATATTTTCTTTTTAGAACGGGGTATAGGTTGGGCTGTCGGAGACGGGGGCGCCATATTAAAATACGCGGGAAATGTGGTCAAGGGGCCGACGGTGACCAGTGTCGTCCAGGAAATTGGTAAAGACGGGTACGTTAAACTGGTCCTGAGAATAGAACAGGTGAATGACCCTGGAACCGGGCAGGCCCGGGAGGTGCCAAAGGGACTGATAAAGGTCAAGGCATCCTTTAACTATGATTACCTTGGGCTGTCTTTCTCAACCATACGCGGTATAACACCCTTTGACAATCCTGTAATAAAAGTAAACAATCCTCTTGGAACAGCCAGTTTTGAGGTGGAACAGTCGGAACTGATTGTGCAGCCTCCTGTCAGCCTTGTGGATTTATTCGTGAAAATAAAAGGTCCCGGGGATAAACCCTACAAAATGTCTATCGACTATGATGCCATAACCGCCGGTACAGGCGCAGAGTTTCCCCAGCAGGAACTCACGACCCTGACTTTTTATAAGGGAGACGCTTCCGGTGACGGGATTATTAACAGGGAAGATGCCAGGGTCATCGCCAGGTACCTGGCACGGGATATAAAAAGTGACGGTTTGAACCTGTTGAACGCGGCCAGTGTCTTCACGGAACAGGAAAAGGGCGACAACATTACCATGAAGGACGCCATGTTTGTCGCCCAGAGAGATGCGGGCATAAGAAACGCCAGTTATCTGCCGGCATCGGGTTACTGGGAGGACAGGCTGGCAGGCAGGTAACTCCTTTTCCCGGTTCAGCCATCCCGCAAGTAAGTCTGTATTACCGTAACTCCCCGGTTGTAAACGCCGTCAATAACAGTCCCCGATTAATAAGGTAGTGGATATGAACCAGGATTCACCCGAACTGAAGGTGCTTATAGCCAGGGAGGAAATCGCTCAAGCCGTTCAACGTATCGCCGGGGAGGTTAAAAAAGATTTACTCGGCACCAACCCGGTTGTAATCGGCATATTAAAGGGAAGCATTTTTTTTCTTGCAGACCTGATCCATGCCCTGGAAATGCCTTTGCAGGTTGAGCTGGTAAGTTTGTCCAGCTACGGTTCCAGCACCGAGACTTCCGGGCAGGTGAAGATGAAAATGGGTATTTCCGGGTCCATCACAGGCAGGGCTGTCCTGGTGGTGGAGGACATAATAGATACCGGTATCACCGTAAATTACCTCATGAAATATTTGCGCCGCAAAAACCCCCGGCTGTTGAAATTATGCTGCCTGCTGGACAAGCCGGAAAGGCGAAAAGTGGCGGTCACCGTCGACTATGTCGGGTTTACCATACCCGACAAATTTGTTGTGGGTTACGGCATGGACTGGGATGAGAAGTACCGCTATCTCCGGGATATTTATTTTATAGGAGATTGACAACATAATGGCTGACCTGGCGAAACTGATTGCCGTTGCAAGGGGACACCTCAGGGCTGATTTATTGTTCACCAATGCCCGGGTAGTTAATGTTTTCAACGGGGAAATAGAGAACACGAATGTGGCAGTTTTCGACGGGAAAATAGCCGGACTGGGGGATTATAAACTGGGTAAGCAGATATATGACCTGAACGGCGAGTATGTCATACCCGGTTTTATCGACGGCCATACCCACCTGGAAAGCTCCATGCTGCACATAGCCGAGTATGCCCGGGCGGTCGTGCCTCACGGTACCACCGGCGTTGTTACCGACCTGCACGAAATTGCGAATGTAACCGGACTTGCGGGGATGAAATATATGATGGAATGGGGCAGGCGGCTTCCCTTATCATTCTATTTCATGGTTCCCTCGTGCGTCCCGGCAACGGACCTGGAGACGGCGGGAGCGTCCCTCGAAGTCGCCGAGGTAAAAAAAGCCCTGGAATGGAAGGGAGTATTGGGACTGGGGGAAATGATGAATTTCCCCGGGGTAATTTCGGGATTCCCGGACGTGCTGGATAAAATATTGACGAAAAAGCACAATTTGATAGACGGGCATGCACCCGGCCTCAGGGGGAAGCCCCTCAACAGTTATATAGTTCCGGGGATTTATTCCGACCATGAATGCGCTACTCTTGCTGAGGCGAAAGAAAAACTGGCTCGGGGGATGCACATAATGATTCGGGAAGGTTCCTCTGAGAAGAATCTGGAGACCCTTCTTCCGCTTGTAAACGACCGGAATTATTCCCGGTGTTTTTTTGTTGTTGACGACCGCAACTGCATGGATTTGCATAAAGACGGAGACATAGATGCCATTGTGAGGAAAGCGGTAACCCTGGGAATGGAACCTGTCAGGGCTATTCAACTGGCAACTATTAATCCGGCCCGCTATTTCGGGCTCGAACATGTCGGCGCCATCGCTCCCGGGTACTTCGCCGACATGATAGTTGTCAATAATCTCACGGAACTGCGGGTAGACATGGTTTTTTACAGGGGGAAAAATGTGGCCCGGGACGGGAAAGCGGTATTTCCCTTGCCGCTCCTGAAAAAAGAGCAGATGCTCGATACTTTTCGGGTTAAGCCGTTGTTCCATAATTCCCTTGTTCTTCCCGCCGAGAAAAAGTCGCGCCCGGTTATCGAAGTGATACCGGGGCAGATTGTAACAAAGAAAATTAAAGCCAGGGTGAAAATAGAAAAGGACATAATTTTAGCCGATACGGAGACCGATGTTTTAAAAGCCGCGGTGGTGGAAAGGCACAGGGGGACTGGAAACGTGGGAATAGCCATGGTAAAAGGGTTCGGCCTGAAAAAGGGGGCTATGGGCTCCTCGGTTTCCCACGACTCTCACAATATTGTGGTGGTGGGCACTAACGACATCGACATGTTGGCGGTAGTGAACGAGATTTCAAGGCTTCACGGCGGGCTTGCAGTTGCCTCGGCCGGGCATATAGAGGCTTCTTTGCCGCTGCCGGTGGCCGGACTGCTTTCCCTCGAACCACTGGAGTCAGTAGTCAAGCAGTTTGAAGATTTAGAGGCAAAGGTGAAGGACATGGGTTGTTCATTACCCTCACCGTTTGCCACACTTTCCTTTCTTGCCCTGCCTGTAATCCCCGAGTTGCGCCTCACGGACAGGGGCCTCGTAGACGTAAAAACATTTAAGTTTATCGAGTGACAGCCATCGTCAAACTATCCGCGTTCAAAGAGGTGACGTTCCCCAGGCAAATATTTCCCGTTTCCTGAATAATTAAAACCTGGAAACCATGTCCCTCAGGCACGGAGGCCTCTGCCGCCAATCTCCTCTTATTCTAAACCGGATTCAGAATCCCATCCCGCCCACGGAGACAGGCTTCTCCTCAGCCCTCAGTGCATTCGTTAATAAGCTTTTCCGCATATTCCGTCAGGACTTTCCGGCGGTCCGGCTCCATGTTTACAAGTTTCATGTACTCCCCGAGGGCACTTATGGGAGACAGTCCCTCGGCTGAAATGCCGCCCAGCCTGGGCCGCGACCTTGTCTCAACTTCCCTGCTGATGGCCGCGATGTGCCTGGCCTCCCGGAGGGCATGGCGTATTTCCGTATCCCTGATAGCTCCGGGCGTGTCTGAATGGAGGTGGATTCTCAGGCGCACGACAGCGTCTTTAACAGCTTCGCCCTGTTTGACAATATGCCTGATTACCGTAGAGGTCGGGTCGAGATCATCGGGACCTACTTTGACATCGATAGTAAGGAAACGCCGGGCGTTCACAGGTACGAAGTTATAGGATTTAAGCCTTTCTCCCCTTTTTCCCACCGGGTCTATTTCCAGGGTATAAAACCCCTTTTCCTGGTCTTCTTCCCCGAAGTCCATGCGCTGGAGGCTCCCGGCATAAACCACAGGAACGGGCAGTTCAATTTTTTGCGTCTTGTGTATGTGCCCCAGGGCAACGTAATCGAAGGCAGGGTTGGACAGGACGCTGGCTGGCAGCACGTAATCATGGCTTAAATAGAGTCCCCTTTCGCTGCCGACTACGGCCATGGAGTGGGTGAGGTGGCCGGCGAGGATGGAAGGCAGGTCGGGGTCAAGGGATTCCGTCTCAACCTGCAGGATATTCGTAATTTTCCCCTCGATGACCCTGTTCAGGGTTTCTATGGTGTTATTCTTGAAGTCCTCCCTGGTGAGGAGAGCGGCGCGGGTTGCCCAGGGCAGGGCAACTATCTGCACGGGCCCCTGCCCCGTTTGCACCTTGTAAGTTCCTGCCGATGAAGCCACCGTGACGTTTCCCACACCGAGGGTCTGAAATATTTCCAGGGAGTTTGCCAGGCCCCTGGCATTGGGCAGGTCATGGTTTCCCACAAGCAGAAAAACGGCGATGTTGTTGTTTACGAGGCGGGCGATGCGGCGGGCAAACTCCCGCTGCTGGGTCTGGGAAGGGTCGCGGCTTTTATAGGTATCGCCGCAGAAAAGGAATATGTCGGCTCCCCAGTTTATGGCATAATCGATGACTTCGTCGAAAGCCTTTAAAAAATCTTCTACCTGGAGCGATAATCCTGTTTCCGGATTAATCGAGCCGTACCTGTCAATGCCGAGATGCAGGTCGGCCAGATGGATAACCTTTATCATTAACTTCCGCCTGGGTTCGCTTCCTCAAAGGCTTCTCCCGCGAGTTTTGCAGCGATGACTGCCTTGAGGTTGTCAATGGGTACCCTTATCTGCTGCATGGAGTCCCTTTCACGGACGGTGACTGCATTGTCCTCCAGGGACTGAAAGTCAATGGTTACGCAGAAAGGAGTGCCGATTTCGTCCTGCCGTCTGTAACGCCGCCCTATGCTCTGAGCGTCGTCGTACTGGGTCATCCAGGAACTGCGCAGCCTGCTCCAAATCTCCCGGGAGAGGGGAACAAGCTTTTCATTCCGGCTAAGGGGCAGCACCGCAACTTTTACCGGCGCCAGTGAAGGGTGAAGGTGCAGGATGACCCTGATGCCTTCCTTGTCCTGCTCCTCTTCGTAAGCATCGAGTAAAAAGGCCAGGGTAGAGCGGTCAACCCCTGCCGACGGTTCGATGACGAAAGGAGTGATATTCTGCCCGGTCTCTTCATCGAAGTAATTCAGGGCACGCCCGCTTGACAGGGAGTGCCGTTGAAGGTCAAATTCCCCCCGGTTGGCTATCCCTTCCAGTTCAGCCCAACCCATGGGGAAGAGGTATTCGATGTCGTAGCAGTCCCTGGCGTAGTGGGCCAGTTCGTCCTCGCCGTGGTGGCGTAATTTCAGGTGGTCCTTATCGATACCGAGCTTTATATACCAGTTGAGCCTTTCTTCAAGCCAGAAGTTAAACCATTTTTCGTCGTTACCGGGTTTAACGAAATACTCGATTTCCATCTGCTCGAACTCGCGGCTGCGGAATATAAAGTTGCCCGGTGTTATCTCGTTGCGGAAAGCCTTGCCTATCTGGGCGATGCCGAAGGGAAGTTTTTTCCGTGACGTTGTCAGCACATTTGAGAAATTAACGAATATGCCCTGGGCTGTTTCTGGCCGCATGTAGACGGTGCTGGCCTGCTCCTCTACAGGCCCCATAAAAGTCCTGAACATCAGGTTGAACATGCGCGGCTCGGTGAGTTCCCCTCCGCAGGAAGAACATTTTCCTTCGGTAATGGCGTCCGTGCGCCATCGCAGGTGGCAATTCTTGCATTCCACCAGGGGGTCGCTAAAGCCTTCGACGTGTCCGCTGGCGACCCATATCTGGGGGTGCATGATGATAGCCGAGTCCAGGCCGACCATGTCCTCCCTTTCCTGCACGTTGGTCTTCCACCAGGCATCCTTAATGTTCCTTTTAAGCTCGACACCCAGCGGGCCGTAGTCCCAGCAGCTTCCCAGACCTCCGTAGATTTCGCTGCTCTGGAAAATATAACCCCTTCTTTTACAAAGGGAGACCATTTTGTCCATGTCGACTTTACCGGGGGATGTTTTATCTGTCATTGTTGCAGTCCATATCTAAAAGGCTTTCCGCTAAAATTACCAGCTTTCCCTGGAAATGTCAAAAAGCTGTGTGGATATGTTAAATAAAATTGAAAAGTGAACTCCCCCGGCCGTTGCCATTCGCGGCTCATACAATGCGTAGGGTGGGTGAAGCGAAGCGAAACCCACCCTACAAATCTGCTTCATGATGGACCCCAGTCTTACAAAAGCGTATTTTATCTTATTAAAATCCCTTTGGATAACATTACCCATTTATTTGAAACGTATTTGACAGCTACGGCCAAATATACAAGAATAAGGATCGGGGTGAAAAATGATAATAAAAAATTTAACCGTGGGCCCTTTCGGCTCGAATTGCTACATCGTCGGTTCTGAAAAAACAAAGGAAGGGATAATCATAGACCCGGGCGAGGAAGCAGATACAATTTTGGCCGAAGTAAAGAAGGCAGGGTTAAAAATAGTCCTGATTGTGGCCACCCATGGACACCTGGACCACATGATGGCTTTAGAGAAGGTGAAGGACGCCCTGAAATGCGATTATGCTATCCACGAAGGGGACGCGGCGGGAATGGGCCATGAACCTCCTGCCATCCTCAGCATGTTCGGCTTACCCAGGTTCAATCCACCCCCTCCCGACAGGGCGCTCAAGGACGGCGACACCATAGAATTCGGTGATGAATCGTTGAAAGTAGTCCACACCCCGGGGCACAGCCGTGGCGGAATATGCCTTGTTGGGGATGGTGTTGTATTTTCAGGGGATACCCTCTTTAACTTCGGCATCGGCAGGACGGACCTGCCCGGTGGAAACTATGAGGAGCTTATGGGAAGTATCAAGGAGAAGTTGATGGTTCTGCCGGACAAAACCGAGGTTTGGCCTGGCCACGGACCGGGGAGTACCATTGGCGAGGAACGGCGCCACAATCCTTTTTTAGGGGGCGCCGGTCCTCGCTGGTTTTAATTTCTTTAAATAAACAGGGGGGCAAGAACGAGGGTGATAGTGCTGAGGAGTTTCACCAAAACGTGCAGTGACGGTCCGGCTGTGTCCTTGAAGGGGTCGCCGACAGTATCTCCGACCACCGCGGCCGCATGTGTGGGTGTGCCTTTCCCAATAACATTTCCTTCTTCGTCTTTGAACTCGCCTGATTCAATCATTTTCTTGGCATTGTCCCAGGCTCCGCCACCGTTGTTCATGAAACTGGCCATCATTATGCCGGTAATGGTCCCCACCATGAGTATCGCAGCAACAGTCATGGCCGCATCGTACCCCGGGATAAACTTGAATATTACCCCGACCGCTATCGGCAGACCAACGGCCAGTAATCCGGGTGCCATCATTTCTCTCAGTCCCGCCTTTGCCGTGATATCCACAGCCCTGGCATAATCGGGTCTTGAAGTTCCGGCCATGATCCCCGGGTCGGCTTTGAACTGGCGGCGGACTTCTTCGATGATTTTACCCGCGGTTTTACCGACTGCCCGGATGGCCATGGAACTGAAGAGGTAGACCAGCATGGCAGCCAGCAGGGCGCCGACGAAAACTTCGACCCTGGCAAGGTTAACTACCTTAATCTGGTCGGCTGCTTCTCCCCGGAGGAACCCCACCCTGTCGAGGTAAGCCTGGAAAAGCAGGAAAGCCGCCAGGCCGGCCGATACCATGGCATATCCCTTGGTGAGGGCCTTGGTGGTGTTGCCAACCGCGTCCAGTTTGTCTGTAACCGCGCGGACAGAACCGCCGATGCCGGCCATTTCAATTATACCGTTGGCATTGTCGGTTATCGGCCCGAAGGTATCCATGGAGAGAATATAGGGGCAGGTCATGAGCATTCCCATTGTGGCAACGGCCGTTCCAAAGGCTCCGCCGCCTACGAGTCCTGTTAAATTACCCAGGGCGTAGGAAATTAGGAGGGCTGCTCCTATTATTAACGATGTGGCCAGGGTAGTTTCAAAACCGACGGCCGTACCGGCAACAATATTGGTTGCCGGGCCGGTTCGTGAAGCCTGGGCAATGGATTGAACAGGGCGGTGGCTCGATTCGGTGTAATACTGGGTTACGAATACGATAACAACGCTGGTTAAAATCCCTACTGCCCCGGCCAGGAACAGCCAAAAGTTGTTCAGCGTCGTCTCAATCCCGACATACATACCTATTAAGGAAAGGCCGATGGCTACAAAATAGCCGCGGTTCAGGGATGTCATGGGATTTTCTCCCTCTTTGCCCCTGACCGCGATGATTCCTATCATGCTGGCGATAAGTCCGAAAGCCCGGACCACCAGGGGAAATAGAACCCAGGCGACGTTACCGGTGAACTTATAAAGGGCTATTCCCAGTATCATGGCGCCGATATTTTCAGCGGCTGTGGATTCGAAAAGGTCGGCGCCGCGGCCGGCGCAATCTCCCACGTTGTCCCCCACCAGGTCGGCAATGACGGCGGGGTTGCGGGGGTCGTCTTCGGGGATTCCGGCTTCGACTTTACCCACGAGGTCAGCGCCCATGTCGGCTGCCTTGGTGTAAATACCTCCGCCGAGCTGGGCGAAGAGGGCAACAAAGCTGGCGCCGAAACCGAATCCGACAATCAATTCAGGGGTTATAGCCGGGTCGCCGCCGTAAAGATAGTACATCAGGGTGACGCCGAGGAGACTCAGGGAAACGATAAGAAAACCCGATACCGCTCCGCCCCTCAGGGCTACTTTGATAGCTTCACTCAGTCCGCCGGTTTGTGCAGCGGCAGCGCAGCGAACGTTGGATTTAACCGATATATACATCCCTATGAAACCTGAAATGCTGGAACAAAAGGCGCCGGCCAGGAAAGCCACGCTGGTGCGCCAGCCAAGACCAAAGGCGGTCATGTTGATTCTCTCAAGTTCCTGGCTTCCGCTCAAACCTCCCAGGACCCATCCGACCAGGGCTGCCACCACAAGGGATAAAATTCCTATAGTGCTGTACTGGCGCTTAAGGAAAGCCATAGCGCCTTCAAGTATCGTCCCGCCGATCTCCTGCATCTTTTCCGTGCCCGCGTCTCTCTTCAGTACGTTAACGGCAAGGTAAAGGGCGAAGATGATGGCGACGACTCCGGTGATGGGGACTACCCACATTATTCCCATTAGGCGTATCCTCCTTAATTAAGATTCTAAGGGTTACCGAATATTATTTTGCGCGGCAAGATTAGAAGGTAATCTGAAAAGAAAGGAAAGGAATTTAAAAGTAGTAAAGTGTAGCAATTTTAAGGCGGTTCGTCAATACTTTAAACACACCCGGGGAATATTCTATCTTTTTATTATGTGGACCTGGGTGGCTTTGAAAGATGCGTACACGTTTTGACCCTTTTGCAGGTTCAATTCCTCCGCGGATCTCCTGGTTATCAGGGCAATCATGGGGAACCCGCAGTCCAGCTCTACCCGCGCAAGGGGACCGTTCAGGCTTATACGCATGATTTCACCCCGGAAAGAGTTCCTGGCGCTGGTAGCAGTCCTGGAAGGCGTCAGGGTTATTTCCTCCGGCCTCAGGAAAATGTTCACCTTTTCCCCGGCGGAAAGGTCGGATATTCCCTCTAAAACGTGGGGACCGAAAGCGACGTTGACCAGGCCGTCCGAGTTGGAAGATATGTTGCCCTCGAAGATATTTTCAACACCGACAAAGCGGGCTACAAGATGGTTCTCCGGCTTATTGAAAACGAGGCCGGGATCTCCCGTCTGGAGAATCCGTCCTTCCATCATGACGGCTATTTTACCGGCGAGGCGCTGCCCCTGGGCCATGTCATGGGTGCTCATTATCACCGTGATGTTCATTTCCCCGATTATTTTCATTATGAGTTTCTCAATGGTTACCGTGGAGACGGGGTCGAGGTTTGCCGTGGGTTCATCGAGGAGCAACACCTCGGGACTGATAACCAGGGCGCGGGCCAGGGCTACCCTTTGTATCTCGCCTCCCGAAAGGGTCCGGGCATCCTGTTCCTCATAACCTGCCAGGCCGACATCCTGAATGGCTTTGCCAACCCTGTCCGCCAGGCGAGGATTTTTTTCTCCACGGACTTTCAGCCCGTAAGCGACGTTGTCGAAGACGCTGGCCCCGAACATTGCCGGCCTCTGGAAAACCATAGCCATTTTTCTCCGGGTTTCGATCCTGATATTTTCGGAGGCCGCGGTATTCACACCTTTATAAAGTATCGTTCCCGAAGTGGGCCTTTCCAGAAGGTCGATAAGGCGTAAAAGGGT
Source organism: Dehalococcoidia bacterium (assembly GCA_030689845.1). Classification (GTDB taxonomy): domain Bacteria; phylum Chloroflexota; class Dehalococcoidia; order JACQUA01; family JACQUA01; genus JAUYHV01. Next base: position 6,758 of record JAUYHV010000180.1, on the reverse strand, counting down.
GGTTTTGCCTGCGCCGCTGGGCCCGATAAAGGAAAATACCTCTTCCGCATCGATATTGAGGTTGATATCCCGCAATATTTGCCGTCCGCCGTAAAACTTGTTTAGCTGCCTGATATTTATCATCGCTTTTTACAGACGCTGCAACCTGTAGACGATAATGCTCACGAAAAGGGCTATGGTGATAAGGATTATTCCCAGCGCCATGGAAAATTCTATATTACCCATGGAGGTTTCCAGTGACATGGCGGTTGTCAGGGTACGGGTATAGCCCCGGATATTGCCGCCGACCATTATTCCGGCTCCGACTTCGGAAATAGCCCGTCCGAAGCCTGCCAGTACAACTACGGCCATGGCATATCGCACCTCCCGCAGCATGGTTATTGCAATCTGTACACGGGAGGCCCCCAGGGATAAGGCCGTGTCTTTTATTTCCGGTCTTACACCGCTGAGGGCAGATATACTCAACCCGGTTATTACGGGTGAAATCAATAAAGCCTGGGCTGTGACCATTGCCCCAGGAGTAAAAAGAAGCCCCAGTCCACCCAGCGGCCCGGACCTCGATATGGCTATAAATACCACCAGACCCACGAAAACGGTAGGTACACTGAACAGGGTGTTGATGAGATTTACCAGGCCTTTTTTCCCCGGGAATTCAGAAAAGAAAACGGCGCTGCCCGCCGGAATGAAAATCAGGGCAGACAGAATTGTTGCGCTTCCGGATATTATTATGCTTCTCAGTGTTATGGAAAGCACTTCCGGGTCGCCGGTAATAATCAGCTTTAGTGCCGTGACAAAGGCAGCGCCTATTTCTTCCATTGTGAAGGTGTTTCCTTTTTTATTCTACCGGCTCAGCCCCGGCAGACGGGGTGAATAACTGTTCCCCGTACTCGTCCGCGCCGTACTTGCCGATCAGCGTCTGGATTTCCGGAGAAGTTAAAAAGTCTACCATGTTTTCCGCCATTTTTAAATTGGTGCCCGGGACCTTATCCGGATTTATGGGAATAACGGAATACACATTTAATAATATAGCGCCCCGGTCGACCAGGGATGCCAGTCCCAGTTTTCCCTTGTAAGCCAGGAACGTGCCGATATCAGCCACTGTATAAGCGGATTTTTCTTTCGCCATAACCAGCGTCGGCCCCATGCCGCTTCCCGCTTCGACGTACCACGGGCCGCTCTTGGTGACGTCCTCATACTCATAACCTGCGGCCTTCCATATTGCTTTTTCTTTCGAGTGGGTCCCGGAATTGTCTCCGCGGGAGATAAACTGCACCTGCTGCGGGCTGGTTTTCCCCTTTTCCATGAGGGTTTTGAAGGCAGCCTCAGGACTCATCCCCTTGATACCGGCAGGATCGGACGGGGGGCCGGTGATAATAAAATGGTTGGAAGCGAAGGGAACCCTTTTTACCCCGATGCCGTCGGCCACGAGCTTTTCTTCGCGGGCTTTATCGTGTATTGTCAGTACGTCAACGTCTCCCCTGGTTCCGTATTCGATGGCCTTACCCGTGCCGGCGTAGAGAACGTCCAGTTCCACATTGTATTTTTTCTCGAACATGGGCTCGAGGAAGCCCCACAATCCCGTGTCATAAAGGCTGGTCGTCGTGGCAACTTTTACCCTGTCTCTTTTTGCAAGGATTCTACCAGCATCTGAAGCGGCGGAAGGCGTGATAGATTTGCCGGTATCCTCCGGGGCGCCGGCAGAACATGCCGGCATTGAAACCGCAACCAGTAACAATGTCAGGAACAATATTGATAAAGGTAATGTTATTTTTTTCAAGGTTTTCTCCTCAAACATTTAAAAAAGTTCAAATAGACGGGTGAATCACGGTGGGGAAAGGGGGGGAGCGGAGTAATAAAAAAGCGTTACGCTCAAGGGAAAGCGCAACGCTTTTATGACGACATAAAGTAACCAATGTTTTCTCCTTTCCAAATACGGGAGGCATTGCAGTTTCCCGCAATACCCTTTCGCCTGCCTGCCATGGATTTACCCTCAGGCAAAACAGGTCGGAGAACCGGTGTTTGTTTACCGGTATTCGATAAAGTATAATTTATAATATAATCCGTTGCAACCCGCGTTGAAGTTGCTTATTATTATTCAGTGTACATTATGGCTGGTGTAGTGTTTCATAAATGGCCTTACAATATCAAATCCCTCTCAATCTCCCTTTACGAAAGGGAGAGGCTCTTCTCCCCCTTTGAAAAAGGGGGATTAAGGGGGATTTCCCACTATAATACCGGGGTTCCTGGATTCCCGCTTTCGAAGTAATGACACCAATGGCACTCCCATATGAAGGAACTCTTCAACGAGAGAAGCAGATAAAGGAATGGAAAAGGCGGTGGAAAATAGAATTGAATGAAAGAGAAAATCAAGAATGGAGAGACTTGTACAAAGATATTTTATAGAAATCTGGATACCGACTTTCTTCGGAATGGAAACTTTCGTTTGATTGGACAGAGTAAGGATGAGTTTACCCACTTGAAATGAAAAAGAGCCAAAAAAAGCTTCAAGACAGTTAATGAAAAGCAGGAGGAGTGATTTTTATGGCTAAAAGTGTTATGGAAAAGCCATCTAAAAAACGCAAGAAGCCCGGGGAAGTGAAAGAAGATGTCTGGATGCCCACTTATTGCTGGCTTTGCGCCATGGGCCCGTGCATGTTGAAAGTCCGGCGGGTTGACGGGGTGGCGGTGAACGTCCAGGGGAACCTCGATGACCCCGAATACGAAGAGCTCGCAAGAAACAAAGGGCGTATTTGTCCGAAGCCTTACAGTCTTATTGAAAAGGTTTACAATCCCCACCGGCTAAAGGGACCCATGAAGAGGACTAACCCGCAGAAAGGGAAAGATATAGACCCCGGGTGGGTGGAGATAACCTGGGATGAAGCCCTGGACACCATCGCCCAAAAACTTAAGGCAGCCCGGGAAAAGAACAGCATGAGGGTTTGCACTACCCTGACCAACATCGGAAAGCTCGGCATGCTGGGGACATGGTTACCGTTTTACCTGGCCTTCGGGCCAATGCAGGACCTTCGCGGGGGCTCCAGTGTCCGGTGCGGGCTTGGTGTTCACAGTGTTGGACAGACGATCCACGGCGGTTTTCGCTGCTCCCCCGATATGACTTATAATAAATACCTCCTGGTAGTAGGCAGCAATATCATGGCCTCGGGTGGTGTGCCGGGAAACCTGCTGTATCCCGAAGCCAAAAAAGTTGTGGTGGACCCGGTTTTCAACCTAACGGCGTCAAAAGCCGAGCGCTGGCTGCCCATTAAACCGGGCACTGACACGGCTTTTCTCCTGAGCCTTATCAACGTGATAATCCACGAGTTGAAAACGTATGACCGTGAATTCTTAAAGGAGATGACGGTATCGCCGTACCTTGTGGGGCCCGACGGTAACTTTGTCCTCGATAAAGATAACCGGAAAGCCCTCGTCTGGGATATGAAAGACAACAAGGCGAAAACATATGACGCCCCCGGTATAAAGGAAGCCGCCCTGGAAGGGGTTTACTCCGTGGATGGTACCGAGGCCCCTACGGCTTTCCAGGCGCTTAAGGACCATGTAGCCAAATATACCGCGGAATGGGCATCCGGGATAACAACTATTACCGCCCAGGACATCAGGACCGTTGCCAGGGAACTGGTAGACAATGCCCGGATTGGCAGCACCATCCAGATAGACGGCGTTACCCTTCCCTACCGTCCCGTGGATATCGTCATCGGCAGGCCGGTGGAAACCGATGTAAACTGCTACCAGAATATTTTGTGCCAGCATATTCTCGTGAGCTTACTGGGAGCCCTGGAGGTTGTAGGAGGACACAAGGGGGGGACCGCTGAAAGGAACGTGTATGATTTCGGCATCACTCCCGGCGGAGCCAACGGCACACCGAAAATCGAGACATATCCTTTCACCTGGCCCCCGGTTTCCTGGGATGCCGCTGAAACGCTGCTGCCTTTCCACAAAATATGGGGACACCCTTACCACCTGGTGTTCCGTAATCTTGTAGACCCCCCCAAGGATTTTCCCATGCCGCCTCCTCCGGAGGTTTACCTAAGGTGGCGGGACAATGCCATGACTTCCACGGGCGACCCTGAACTGGTTGAAGCGGCCCTGAAGAAGATTCCTTTCATCGCCTCCATTACTTATGTTATGGATGAGTTGACCCAACTGGCAGATATAGTCATTCCCGACCATACCGAACTGGAAAGGTACGAGATTGCCTACCAGATATGTTACCGGCTGGGTTCAGGCAGGGAGTTCAAGGGAACTTTATTGCGGCAGCCCATCATAGAACCGGTGGTTGATTCCAGGGACATATCGGACATCTGCACCGAACTGGCCGCAAGGATCGGGATACTCGACCAGTACAATAACATGTTCAACATAGTCTATAAGATAACAGATCCACATAAACTCGAGGCAGGAAAAAAATATGAATGGAAAGACATAATTGACAGGATATGCCTGTCTCTCACCGACGAATCACACGGTCTTGAATGGTTTGCCGAGCACGGCGCCTTGCTGCCGAGGTTGTCGGTCCAGGAGCTTTACAGCGTTTACCACAAGATGAAGGCCAACAAGATGAGATATCCTCTTCCCTACATGGAGCACGTCAAAAAAGTAGGCGAAGAACTGGCAGCCAACCTGGAGAGGGTGGGGATAAAATGGTGGCCGACGGACGGCTACACCGCCCTTCCCGAATACAAACCCTCCCTTTTGACCAAGCTCCCGGAGGAATATGATTTCTTTGTTACCAGTTCGCGTATCCCCATTTTCGTTAATTCCATCAATGTCGATTGTCCCAGGCTGATAGAGGTTGCCCAGCAGGTGCCGGGCCAGCAGGAGGTTGTGATTAACGCAGGGGCGGCGGAAGCCCGGGGTATTAAAGAAGGCGACGAGATATGGCTGGAGTCCCCCTTGGGCAAGGTAAAGGGAAAGGTCACCCTCAGCGAAGGAATCAGGCCGGACACGATATTGATTGCTTCCAACTACGGCCAGTACCAAACACCGGTTGCCAGGGATACCGGACGTACCTGCATGAATGCCCTGGTTCCTATCAATTACGAGTGGACGGACAGGGTTTCCGGCACTATGCAGGCTACGATAAAAGTCAAGATTTATAAAGCCTGAAGGAGGAAAGGAACACAACATGGCACGGTATGGAATGGTGATAGATTTATCCAAATGCATGGGCTGCTGCGGCTGTATGATGGCCTGCAAAGTGGAACATACCACCCCGCCCGGGGTTTCATGGGTCAGGGTATTGAACAGGGAAAACGGAAAATACCCGGCGGTAAGCAGGACTATCATGCCCGTTCAGTGTAACCATTGCAAGGATGCTGCCTGTGTCAAAGTGTGCCCGACAGGCGCTACCAGCAAGAGGGAAGACGGGATAGTTGAAATTGACAGCGATAAATGTGTCGGCTGCCGTTATTGCATGATGGCCTGTCCCTTCGGGTCCCGTTACTACTATGACAGCGAAAAATATTACTTCCCGGGGAACGGCCCCACGCCCTTTGAGGAAATCGGCTGCAGGGATATGCAGACGGGTGTGGTAATGAAATGTAATTTCTGCCTGGAAAAGTTAGAAGCAGGGGTAAAAAAAGGGCTAAAGCCCGGAGTCGACAGGGAAGCCACTCCGAGTTGCGTTAATAATTGCATGACAAAGGCGAGGTATTTCGGGGACCTGGAGGACCCGGACAGCGAGGTTTCCCAGCTTATTCGGGCAAACAGGGGCAGGCAGGTTCACCCGGAGTACGGCACCGACCCATCGATATACTACATTAAATAAATAATACAGGATTCGGGGACGGGTGGCGCAGGCGTCCCTGCCTGCGGTGAAGTATCCCGGGGCGATGTCTGCCAGATGCGAGAGGTTGTTGAAGTGTAATGGCTGGTGGAACAAAACGATTTCCGTTTTTATTAAGCCTTCCGCGAAACACCACAAACTCCCCTTTAATCCCCCTTTATTAAAGGGGGAAATAGGGGGATTTGAAAGCGCTTTTATAAAAGATGAAATCAATTTAACCCACCCGGTGGCGCAGGCGGTCATTGCCTGTGGTCTGAAGTGCTCAACGCCTTCCGGCATCAGAGGTATTATCACTTGTCTCCACTGTGGCAAGTCCCGGCAGTCGTTTCTGTGCTCAACGCCTTCCGGCATCAGAGGTATTCTCTCCCGGTGGCGCAGGCGTCCCTGCCTGCGGCCTGAAGCGCTCAACGCCTTCCGGCATCGGAGGTATTACCACCCGGTGGCGCAGGCGTCCCTGCCTGCGGCTTGAAGCGTTCAACGCCTTTCGGCATCGGAGGTATTATCACAAACGGAGGGCAGGCGTCCCTGCCTGTCCTGAATAGCGTCACGTAGGGGCAAGCCCCTGCCGAAGGCTCTCGGAACGGAGAACGGAGAACGGAGAACGGAGTGGTTGCCTGGTAACACATTATTTCAATCCACGCCCCCACACGGAGGGTGACATTGTCGTAGGGGCAACCCCCTGTGGTTGCCCTCCATAGGAAGTAAGTTTCAATCCACGCCCCCGCGAGGGGGGCGACCTGGCGCTTCCGCCGGCTTGTAGTCGTCGAATTCGTTTCAATCCACGCCCCCGCGAGGGGGGCGACATGAAGGACAGTTCGGAATGAACATAGACGTTGTGTTTCAATCCACGCCCCCGCGAGGGGGGCGACATTGACGAGTTGATAACTGTGTTGGAAAAAGAGAGTTTCAATCCACGCCCCCGCGAGGGGGGCGACTTCAGGCATTTGTGATGATA
>JAUYHV010000176.1 GCA_030689845.1 Dehalococcoidia bacterium | reverse complement strand
AGACGATAAGTGGGTTCAAAAAAATGATCAGAATTCCCCGCATGTCCTTATAATTTTCGACGCCTGTATTGCATCAACGCCATCAGATACCGCCCCCGTCTTTGAAGCGGTGTTCAACTATTTTCCTTTTTTTCTCCAGTTCAGCCTCACCTGGTTCCGGTAAAGTAACCGTCTCGACTTTTTGAAGCCGTTTCTTAATCATGTCCTGTTCCTTAAGGACCACCATGATAGCTTCGGCAACGGGGTCCGGAAGGTCTCCATGCCTCAAGTTTAACAGCGGCGATTGTTTTTCTTTTGCCAGGCGGCCGGGGACGCCTACTACAATCGAACCGGGCGGAGCATTTTTTACCACAACAGAACCGGCTCCTATCCTTACCCCTTCCCCGATAGTGATGGGCCCGAGGAGAATTGCCCCTGTTCCAATTATGACGTTATTACCGATGGTAGGGTGTCGTTTTTTCTTTTCAAGGCTCGTTCCACCCAGGACAACTCCCTGGTATAGGAGAACGTCATCCCCGATCTCGGATGTTTCGCCTATAACCACTCCCATACCGTGGTCAATAAAAAATCGGTGACCGATTTTGGCCCCGGGATGTATTTCTATGCCTGTGAAAAACCTTCCCATGTTGGAAAGCAAACGTCCTAAAAGGTAAAGGCGGTGCTTCCAGAAAAAGTGCGACAGGCGGTAATTCCACAGGGCATGAAAACCCGGATAGCACAAGAACACCTCAAGGATGTTCCGGGCAGCAGGGTCTCTGTTAAAAACCGCCTTGATATCTTCTTTAAGTGTAGTAAACATTCATTTCCTGTTTTTCATTCAATTGTTTTGCACCGGTTTCACATACCGATATATTTTGCGTATAAACTCCTGGCAAGGGACTCGTCCCTGGTCTCCTTTATAATCGCCCGGGCATCGGGGAATATTACCATTTCTTTTCCTTCTACGAGGAAGCGGAGCATGTAATCATTATAGGTAACTTCCCCGGATGGTTTTAATCTTTTGGCCAGGGCATCCAGGGGAATACCCGGAGACATAGGATTATATATCTGCACAGAATCATGTCCGCAAAGCACCGCGGTCCTGAAACCGGTTTCAGCTTCCAGGTACTCATAATGTCCCTGGCATGCCGGGCAATCCGGACGGCTGGTTTTGCCCGGAGAGATCCTGTGAAAAACTCCTTCCCAAATATCAAGCGAAATAAGGTATTTATTAATTTTTTCCGATGCACCAACCATTATTTTAATAGCTTCTGCTGATTGAATGGACCCGACTATAAACGGGGCCGAGTTAAGCACCCCGACTGTGTCACAGGTCTGGATGCGAGCCGGTGCCGGGGGTGACGGCATAATGCAGCGAAAACAGGGAGTTTCTCCCGGAATAAAGGTCATGGTCATGCCTGAGGCTGCAATAACCCCCCCGTAGACCCATGGTATTTTATGTTTTAAAGCAGCATCGTTTATCAGGTACCGGGACTCGTAGTTATCCAGGGCATCCAGGATGACGGTGGCGCCATCGATGAGTTTCTCAATATTAGCGCTGTTCAAATCGGCAACAATGCCTTCGACCTTGATGGATGAGTTTATTGTCTTTAAATGACGCTCGGCGGCCACTGCCTTTGGCAACTGGTCTTTGATATCGTTTTCATCAAAAAGCAACTGCCGATGGAGATTGTTGTATTCGATAAAGTCCCTGTCAATAATTCGGACGGTGCCGACTCCTGCCCGAACAAGACAATTGGCAATGATACCTCCGAGAGCCCCGCAGCCAATTACGACTGCACAACTTTTACCTATTTTCTCCTGGCCTTCTTTCCCTATTCCGTGGAAAAGAACCTGTCTCTCGTACCTGTCAGCCATGCTTCTACCTGAAAATATTATTTTGTGTCTAATATTATTTGGTTACAATTATCACGAACCGATGGGAAAATAGTTTGTGAGTTGAAAAAACCCTGGGATGAAACCATATTCTTTGCGACGAACTTATAACGCCGGTATATTAAGGCCAACGGCTCAAATGTTATAGGTCGCCTGGAGACTTTGTTCTTTGGCTTTATACCTTTCCACCAGGTTCTGTAGGGTTGTAGTTTCAAGCACTCCGACCATAGCCATTTTCATTTCAGTCCAAAGGTCCCTTGTAACGCAACCGGTTGACCTCAAACAGGACCCGGGTTCCTCGATGCAAACCATGGGGGACAAAGAGCCTTCCAGCACCTGAACGATCTCGCTGATTTTTATCAGGGAAGGATTGCGGGCCAGGACAAAACCACCACGGGCGCCACGAGTACTGTTAACCATTCCGGCAACTTTTAAGGCAATAATGAGGTGCTCCAGGTATCTCTCGGAAACAGCCTGGGTCCTTGCTATTTCTTTTAGTTGAATAGGGCCCTCGTCATAGTGCAGGGCCAGGTATAACATCGCCCTCGTTCCATAGCTACCCCTGGTAGATAGTTTCATTACAATATTCCTTGTTTATTATCACTATTTTAGTGATAATGCTATCATTGCAATGTATTTGTGTCAAGTTATTTTTATGGAAAACGTAAATATGGGAAGCTTCCCGCGAAACGCCACAAATTCCCCCTTAATCCCCCTTTATTAAAGGGGGAAA
>JAUYHV010000169.1 GCA_030689845.1 Dehalococcoidia bacterium | reverse complement strand
AATCATGCTTATGAGCATAAACCCTCTGAACAAGGTCCCCCGCGAAAGCGGGAATCCAGAGCAACAGACTGGATTCCGGGTCAAGCCCGGAATGACAAAGATTGTAAGGCCATTTATGAGACACTACACTAGCCATAAATTGATTTGCCGGTAACCAGGAATATTCTAATCCCAGTTTCTGTTATCCACCATCCTTTTGCTTTCTTTCGACAAACTGCCCTTGGGCACTATCTGGATGCTGTCTATTTTAACACGGCAAATATCCTGGAATTTGTTGCCTAATTCTTCGCATACTCCCGACGGGTTTTTGCAGCTTTCTTCAACGGCAACTTTAAATATCAGGTCGTCGCGGGGCCCGTTTCGGGAAACCACCATTTGAAAATCACAAATTTCCGGTAATGAGGCCACTAATTCCTCAACCTGTTTTGGTTGTATAAACATTCCCCTTACTTTTACAACGTTGCCAACTCTACCGGCGATTCTTACAAGCCTTGGAGAGGTCCTGCCGCACAAGCATGGTTCATCCGTGTAATAGGAAAGGTCTCCGGTGCCGATTCTTATTATCGGTAGGGTTTTGTCCAGGGAAGTTATTACTACTTCGCCCATATCACCGGAAGGGAGTTGCTTACCGGTTGCCGGGTCGACGATTTCCAGAATTATCTCCTCAGGAACGTGCATCCCGGACTTGGCAGGACAACCATATCCCAGGAGTCCAAGTTCTGCCGTTCCATAACTTTCACCTGCATTAATCCCGTACTCCTCTTCGAAGACTTTTTTCATTGAAGGCGGAACCGGTTCGGCTGATAGATAGGCTATTTTCAGAGAGAAGTCATTGTGGAAATTGTAACCCATGGATTCAGCTTTTTTAATGAGCATCATAAGAAAACTGGGAGTTCCGGAGAAGCCAGTGACCCGAAGGTCGTGCATTACCTGAACCTGGAGTTCCGTATTCCCGACTCCCGAAGCAATTACGACGCAGCCTAACTGGCTCAGTCCTTTATCCATTGACCAGCCCGCCCGCACAAAATGGTAAGAAAACTAATTCATAACGATATCCCCGGGCCGGAAACCCAGGGAATAAAAAGCGATAACTTCATTGCCGCGCCTTCTCGGCCCCTCAACGTCATATATGGGACCCGGAGACACAAAAATCCGGGAGAGCTTATTTATTGGCAGTCCCACAAGTCCGCCGAACGGTGGATTTTCTTTCTGCAGTCGCCTTAATTCTTCTTTCGGGGTGACAGGAATTGCTTCCAGCCCCTTTAAGTTCTGGATATCGGACGGTTTTGCCCCGACCCGTTCAAATTTTGCCCGCATAGGGGGGGAATTATTATAGGCGTACTTGACGATGCGCCGGAGTTCACGATTGTGG
>JAUYHV010000164.1 GCA_030689845.1 Dehalococcoidia bacterium | reverse complement strand
TCCCAGTTTATTTCAGATAATCTGGCCCAGTTGGAAAGAATATCTTATAGTACCAGTGGAATCGCCGCGATTATAGGATTTGTTGATGCCAGTGACGATTTATATAATGCCGCGGCTTTCCTTTCCGACGGCAAGCGGGTGGGCGTTTATTATAAGAACTATCTTCCAAACTATAGTGTTTTTGATGAAAATCGTTATTTCAAAGAAGGAAGAAGCGCGCCTGTATTTTTTCTGGAAAATATGGGTATAGGGGTAAATATTTGTGAAGATATATGGTACCCCAACGGTCCCGCCGTATCTCAAGCCAGGGCGGGGGCAGAGATAATTATCAATATCAGCGCTTCTCCATACCGCGCCAGCAAGAGGGAGCTCAGGGAGAAAATGCTGTCAACCAGAGCTGCCGATAATCTGGTTGCGCTGGCATATGTTAATATCGTGGGAGGTCAGGATGAGCTGGTCTTCGATGGAGACAGCGTTGTATTTAACGAGCGGGGAGAACTAATTGCCAGAGGAAAGCAATTTGAAGAGGACTTTATAGTTCTGGACTTAAATCTGGAAAGCGTTTTTCGGACTCGTTTGCATGACCCCAGGAGGAGAAAAGAAAGGATTACCCTTGAAGAAGAAGTAGGGATCACTAAATCCGAGCGAATAGAGGTTCCTCCCTTATCTGGTAGCTCAAAAAAACCTCGCCTGAAAAGGCGTTTGGTAGAACCCCTCGGACCGGTTGAAGAGATACATGATGCCCTGGTGCTGGGGACGAGAGACTACGTAAAGAAGAATGGATTTAAAAAAGTAGTTGTAGGCCTTTCCGGGGGAATAGATTCCAGCCTGGTGGCCGCTCTGGCCACTGAGGCCCTGGGCAATCAGAATGTAGTTGGTGTATCCATGCCCTCCAGGTTCACTTCCGAAGTTAGCAATGTAGATGCACGGATTATGGCCGAGAGCCTCGGCATACAGCATCTTGTTATACCCATAGAGGAGGTATATAAGTCCTATCTGTCTACCCTTAAAAAACCCTTTGAAGGGACAGCGACGGGGGTTGCAGAGGAAAACATCCAGGCGAGGATAAGAGGGAATTTGCTCATGGCTCTTTCTAACAAGTTTGGATGGCTGCTGCTTACCACGGGGAATAAGAGTGAGTATGCTACGGGATATTGCACCCTTTATGGAGATATGGCCGGGGGATTTGCATTAATCAAGGATGTGCAAAAGACGCAGGTATATAAGCTGGGTAATTATATAAATGATAAAGCGGGAAAGAAAATAATACCTGAGAGGTCATTAACCAGAGAGCCTACCGCGGAACTAAGAGCTAATCAGAAAGATAGTGATACACTGCCACCGTATGCAGAATTAGACCCGATTTTAGAGTTGTATGTAGAAGAGGATAAAAGCCCCCAGGAAATAATTGCCTCAGGCTATAAACCGGAGGTTGTTGCCAGGGTAGTCAGGATGGTAGATGGAAACGAATACAAGCGAAGACAGGCGCCGCCCGGAATAAAAATATCTCCACGCGCTTTTGGCAAAGACCGGCGATTGCCTATCACCTCTAAGTATAAGAGCATCTGAACCTGATATTTTTTACAAAGCTTTCTCAACAGAGGGCTTTAGCCCCCTGCTACCCCTGACAAGCGAGACGCTTGTCCTACCGTACAAAGGTTTGAAAGCCCTCTTTTAATACTGGAAGCAGACGAAGACAAACTTACCCGGGAGGTTGGTTTAAAGATGGATGAGTACAGACATATTACTGTTGCCAAAGAGAGGTTGCCTTCGGGCAAACTGGGGGGGATAAGCCCTGAGGCAGTAATAAAGTTGTCCCGGCTGGCGTCTGTTGATTATATTATCGTAGAAGCGGACGGGGCCGCCCGCAAGTCGCTTAAAGCTCCCAACTCCACGGAACCGGTAATACCGGCGAATACGACCCTGGTGGTAGCGGTGGTGGGAATCGAAGCCGTGGGCAGAGAACTGACCGGAGAAAACGTGTTCAGGCCGGAGATAGTTTCGCAGTTGACCGGTTTATCTCCCGGTGATTTCGTTACCGGGGACGCTGTTGCGGTTTTAATAACACACCCGCTGGGTTTAACCAGGGGAAGCCCGTCCGAGGCGAGAATAATACCTTTTATTAATAAGATGGACCTGGACCCGGGATTCGTGCGGGGGAGGGAACTGGCGGAGGCCGTTATTTCCAGGGGACACCCCCGGATTGAACGTGTTATACTGGGCCGGTTGCAGTCGTCCAGCCCGGTGGTGGAAATCATTTCAAAGTAAACAACCTTGATTAAAGCAGCATAACTTGTTTTCCGGATTTAAAGCTGTGCAGGATTGAAACGAAGGAGAGTAGGGTAACGACCATTAACGGGGGAAACAAAGGCAAGTTTTTCTATGGCTATGTGGTAATAGCTTCCGGGTTCTTCGTATGGTTAATATCCTGGGGCTTGCACGGCAGTTTCGGTGTTTTTTACAAGCCGCTTCTGGATGAGTTTGGCTGGAACAGGGGGGATGCGGTATTCGCCTATTCGCTGGTAGCCATAGTCCAGGCTTTTCTGGCCATTGTCATGGGCGTACTTACCGATAGGCTCGGACCCAGGGTAGTGGTTACCGTGTTCGGCTCATGCCTGGGTATATCATACATCCTTATTTCCCGGATAGACGCCCTGTGGCAATTCCAGGTGTTCTACGCGATGTCGGCTATCGGATTGAGCACGGCGACCATCCCCATAATGGCGACAATATCCCGCTGGTTTATTAAACGGCGGCGACTGATGACGGGGATGGTCCAGACTGGGGCGGGCTTTGGAGGTTTTATTTTTGCGCCGACGGCTGGATGGCTCATCCTGAATTATGGTTGGCGGCCCGCCTATTTTATCCTGGGAGTTGTTGCCCTCGGCGGTATCATAATCTCGGGGCTTATCATAAAACGCGACCCCAGAGATGTGGGGCAATTTCCTGACGGGGAAAGGGATGAAATAACTCAGGCTTCCAGGGGGAAAAATACCGGGGTCCAGGTTGAGGGGTTTTCCCTTTCGAGGGCAATGCGAACAAGACAGTTCTGGCTTGCAGCCGGGGTATATTTCAGTTTTGGTTTTTGCAGGTCCACCTATTTGCCCCATATCGCGGCCCATGTCCAGGACCTTGGTTTTTCCCTTACCGACGGCGCCAGAGTAGTGGCCATCCTCACCGTATCCAGTGTTTTCGGGAGGTTGGGTATGGGATGGCTGAACAGCAGGTCGGCTTTCATGTTGAGTTACGCAATGACAGCCCTCTCTCTGGTTTGGGTACTTATGACCTCCGACCTCTGGGGAGTTTACCTGTTTGCCGTAGTCTTCGGTTTTGCCTGGGGAGCCCAGGCTGTTTTGAGGTTTACCGTGGTTGCCGAGACATTCGGGCTGGTTTCCGTAGGGTTGATTATGGGGGCGCTTGGGTTTGCCGAGGCGTCTGCTTCTGCCTTCGGTTCGTATTTTGCCGGGTTCATGTTCGACCTTACCGGCGGCTACCAGGCTGCCTTCATTGCGGGTATAGTTTTTTCAGTTACGGGGGTTATCCTTACCTCCCTTTTAAGGCCTATGGTTGCTGGGGGAGGACCTCACCCCTCCAGTGTTTGATGTTGATTTAAGAACTTTTATTTAGGCATAAATCCCCTCTCAGTATTGACCCCTCTCAAATCCCAGTATTTGGCGTGATTGACCTATTGACATATCAGTCGTCGGGGAATATAATGGTGTAAAAATACATGAAAAATATCATGAAAGTTTCCAGGAAATGCGAATCACGGAAATGAGCAGGGTAACAGGCGCTTCGCCTGATGAAATAAGGTACATGGAAAGAAAAGGATATTTTGACGTTTCCATCACCACCATCAAGAAACGCCGGGTCAGAGACTACATGGAAAGCGATGTGCCTAAGATTAAGTCCATAATCAAGTACAGGAAGCTGGGATATACCTGGGATACGGCTTTTAACAAAGGATTGCAGGATTTTCAAAACCCGCAGCTTTTTGGAGATCCGTAAATTTGCTGCACAATATAGCGGGGCATTAAAGGAGGTGCATAATGCCTAAAGTAATGCTTCATACAGGGACCGGGGTTTTCGAGGTGCTGGCGAAGGTCTGCCACAACCCTCTGGAAGCGGTAAAACAATTTGTGGAGAACGCCGCCGATGCCATCGAGCAGTCTAAGACCGGTGAAGGGCAGATAGCCATCGAGCTTCAATATGAGCCGGTGGTTAACGGGCATACGGAACGGCGGCTTAAAGGAATAGCCGTCAGGGACAACGGGGTAGGCATGACTCCTGAGAAGATGAAACAGGTACTGGAGAGGATCGGCGACTCGGAAAAAATCCACCTTGCCCTGAGGGGGGAGCAGGGTATAGGAATCTTGGCCTTTGCCCTCCTGGCTGATGAATTGCACCTGGCATCATCGGCCTCTGAGGGCATGCCGTCAAATTGCCTGGTGCTGAAACGCTCCTGGTTGAAAAAGGGAGGCGCCGAGATAATCGAGGGGTGCCGGGCTCACCTGCACCATGACCGGGGGACGGTGGCCTACCTGGGCGGTATTTTACCTGAAATTGCTTCTCAGTTGTCCGGAGAGCGTATAAAGAGTTTCCTGGGAAGGCAGTTTGCCGCAGACCTCAAGGGAAGTGTCTACAGCATGTCTCTTTCCGATGCCCATCACCAGGAGCAGATTCACCCTCAGCGTTTCCGGGGTGTAAGGGTTATTTCCACCAGCCTGTCGCTGGGCCGTTCCGGCACCGCGGTAGTGGAGCTTTATGTCCTGCCCTGGGAGGCAGGTGATGCCGCCATCGGCCTCTATGGACGGGGCGGTACCCGTATCTGCTCCCTGACAGACCTGGAAGATTTCAAGGTATTGCCGTGGCAGGACGGACGTCTCGAGGGCTACATCCGCTGCGACCGGCTGAAGCGGACCGCCGACAAGACCGCCCTGGTCCAGGACGAAACTTACAATGTCTTTGTGTCCAGGCTGCGGCAACTTGAACCGCAGGTTATGGAACTCGTAATGAAGGTCAGCGCCCAGGCCCAGGAGCAACGTTTTAACATCGTGCTGAACAGGGCGGGAAGGGTTATCGACAGGTTCCTGCGCTACCGGGACAGGGGGCTGCTGACGGACATGAACATGGTGCCTTTTTCGGGGATGAACAGGGGGCATATCTTTATAAGACAGGCGGAGGGGCGCCTCGGGGAAGGGGAAAGCGGGACGACAACTGTGAAAACAGCGCGTCCGGTGCTGCATACTCCCACACGGGCTCCGCACATAATGCTTTACTCTCCCCCGGAAGCCAAATCCACATACCGGAGTTGGTATGACCCGAAACAGGGGATTATCTGCATAAACCGGGAGCACACGGAATTTCTGCTGTCCCAGAGGGATGAGCGGCGCTGCATACGCTACCTGTTCTCGATATGGGCCAAGGAGAGCCTGTTGCAGGAGTACGGGGACGAAGCCGAAAGGATTGCCGACGAGATGGTGGGGGTCCTGGCCGAGGCTGAACCGCTGCTTTGGTAGCAAAATGAAAGGTTGTTACCGCTTAGCAATGACCTGTTGGCTGAGAAAATAATATCTTCACACAACATGTCTTGAATGGTCGCAATTGCTGAACGATGTGCGAACTGTTTTGAACGGAATTGACCCGCCCCGCAACTCCGCCCGCCTGGCGGCGGCGTGAAGCAAAACATTTTTTTCTGATTTCTGATTTGGTGCGCGACCCCCTTTTCTTCTAAAAGGAATTGCAAAATGTTTTGCTTTGCCTCTCTTGACGGAGCAAGAGAGTGGAGCCACTCCCACCCCAGTCCCGCTTCGCGGGATGGTAGGCGAGCAAAAATTTCTTCACCCAAACCCCCAGCGGATTATACGGGCGGCGGGACCTCAAATTGGGCGGCGGGTGGGGTTAGCATTTTAATTATTTCACAAAAAATCAATTTCCTCAATCTATCGTCTACGCTGGGACACCGAGTTTAAATTATTGAGGTAATTCTTAAGTCCTTGTTTACCTTGCAATTGATTTTTTATGTGTCCGCTTTTCTTGTAGCTGTAGTATTCCGCATACTCATCTGACAATTGATCCAAAAAGCTATGCGCCTGTCTTGCGCCACCCGACTTTAACGCGGTAAGGATATGCAAACTTTTTCTGGCGCGAGTCATTGCAACATAAAACGCATTTTTTGTTACCCATCTCATGTTCACATTATCAAAACCGATAATAATTACATGGTCGGCAGACAAACCTTTTGACCCGACTATGGTTATCAATTCCACAGCACCCATTTTCTTTACTTCGATTTCTTCCAGTTCCGCTTCTTCCTCTTCTTGGTGCTCAATCTTAACTACTTCTTCTTGATTGATTGATTTTCGAGCAATGTCTTCTTTGAGTCTATTTTTATCAGTTATGGAAGTGTGACGGGCTATACTTACTATTTTTTCTTCTATTGTTGGGCCCTCTGCCTCGAGAATGGCTTTAATTTCACTACATTTTTGTATCACGCGCTTGGTTTCTTCGGATTCAAGATCATAAAAGTTTTGTCCACTTTGCATAGCACTTTCAATCAATTCGTGCGTCCTTGCTTTATCGATATTTTCGTAATACAAAACCTTTCTAAAAGTGAAATTGTTTTGAGGATTATTTGCGAGGGAGTAATAACTCAAAATTTTGTAATAATCCTCTGAAAAGTAACGATTTTCTGCTTGGTATTCTGCTACAACGCTCGCGATTTTCTCCTTTGATTTTTCATAAAAATTCACCTCTTTGGCGGGGGTTAGAATAAGCAAAAAAGCATCTTTTGATTCTCCGTTAGCAAGTTTGCTTTTCCGTTCATCAATTGCCGTCTTATTATCTGCCACAAACTTTTCAATATAATCAACCGCGGTAGGAGCAGTTGCACAAGCTATAACCTGCACTCTGGGATTGTCATCAGCGGTTTTAATTGGTAAATAGATTTTTTCTATACAATCGGCCTCTCGATGTTGCTGGATAAAATGTCCTGCCGACCTTGTAATATGAAAGCTACTCCTGCCGCAAAAGGGTAACATACCATTTGCGTAATTATTGTTTTGATAAAGATTTCGTATTAAAGTTGGTTTTCCTGATTTTAACTTTTCGTAAAGCACTTGTTCATCATCTCCCACGACGAGCAGTCCTTTCGGTTCATTCCCCAGTTGATTTATGAGTGCGTCCTCCGCGGAATTGAAGTCTTGATACTCATCAATGATAAAATCCCCAGCCTCATTAAGCTGGGGATTTTCTACTAACGCGTCTTTGGCACGCAATATAAGATCAGCGAAGCCGGCCGCGTTATAAAATTTGCATAGCTTAAAATAAGTTTTTTGTAAGTTCTGCCATTCGCCAGATTGCTCAAAGTCAGTATTGTGCAACTGCCCCTCAAATTTTTTCCAAGCATACTCATTTCTATCCAATGAGGAGTAAAAGGCAAGAACATCACCCCACACAACATCTTTCCAAAATTGCCCTATTATCCGAAAGTGGGCTTGAAATTGCCAATCCGTCGTGCCGTGATTTTTCTCAACGATCCTCCGCGCAAATTTATGTAAGGTTGAAACAGTAACATTGCTTTTCTGCTCATCAGATAGTTGAGCATCGTCATCAATATCATTTTGTAAATCCGCAACTAACTTTCTGACAAAACTTGTTACAAATACTTTTGCTTGAGCGTCCTGTTGATACCAATAATTAATGCGATTCAAAAAAAGGTGACTTTTGCCAGTCCCGGGGCCAGAAACAATCAAAAACTTTACAGCGTCATGCTGTGCGATGGCCAAAGCGTTTTGATTCCGATATTCGGTCCTCCCGCCATCATCCAAAGCATCTAATTCACCGCGTAGTGTTTGTAATTCAGATGTCTCAAAAGGAGTTCCATCATCGTTGATCAAATGGCGCATATTTAAAAATCATTTTGCAACAAATAAAACTTATTTTGAGTCTCCGTTGCTCAAAACATATTTATAGTCCAGCTTTTTTCCTTCAACGGACTTCTTGTGTTTTTTAAGCATATTGACTAATTCAGAGATTGTCGGAGTGACATAGTTTACAACAAGATATACCATTATATTGTAGATGTTAAAAAGTATCCTTTAACCTTCATCAATTACAATGATAGCGAATATTACAGACTCTTTCAAATAACGAATGTCTTGAATGGTCGGGGTGGGCGGATTTGAACCGCCGACCTCATGCTCCCAAAGCATGCGCGCTAGCCAACTGCGCTACACCCCGACGGTGGTAGAAAATAGCATAATATACTACCATATTTTTTGCTTCGAGAGCACTCTTTGGGGGATTATTCGGCTCATCCCATACAGTGGGTCTGACGCCGAATTTATGGAGAAGACAGGGGCCGGTAACCGGAAGATGGTAAAAGGCAGCCAGGAGCCGGAAGCTTGTATGTTTCTTCCGGCATTCCTGCAACCTTTAAACGTTTAAACTTTTTGGATTGTTTATGACCTGCAGGTAGGGCAGGTATCGAAAAATCCCTCGGGCAGTTTCCACTTTTTCTGGATATATTCCAACTGGTACTCGGGAGCCCAGTATTCACCGCAAACGGGGCAGCTCTTCATTTTGAATTCGGTTTTCCATTTGCGGAAAAACCTCCTGTCGCCTTCCTGTTCCATGCCGATGCAATCCGTGGGGCAAACATAAGCGCAGGAACCACAGCCTATGCAGTCTTTAGACGCCTCGTAAAAAGGAGTGGCGGCCCATTTGGTGGAACCCCGGTTCACCAGGCTCAAGGCGTTTACCCCCACGACCTCGGAGCAAACCCTGGCACAAAGCCCGCAGAGGATGCAGTCGTCATAGGAGGGTTTGTAACGCGGCTCGGTAACGCCGAAGGTCCGGGCGAATCCGGTAATCTGGGGTTTATCGGGGCACCTGGCGGCCAGCAGTTCCATGACGAGCTTGCGCACCGCCATTACCCGGGGAGAAGCTGTCTGGACGTCAATGCCGTCCTTCACGGGGAAGTGGCACGAGACTACTATCCGGGGACTGTTTCCCTCCGTAACTTCCACGGAGCACAACCGGCACCGCCCGTCGGGCTCAACGGCGTCGTTATGGCACAGGGTTGGAATGTTGAACCCGTTGTCACGGCATACTTGTAGCAGCATTTCGCCCTTTTGAGCCTGCACTTTTTTACCATTTATGGTCAAGTTTACCATTTGTTACTTTACCTCACTTCAATGGCATTGAGCTTACAAGACTCCAGGCAAGCTCTGCATTTAATACATTTACTCTGATCAAGGATGACAGGGTTGCGTTTGCCCTTAAAGGTAATAGCTTTCGTCGGGCACTCTTTTACGCACAGGCCGCAGCCGGGGCAGTTGGCATCGATAATGGAGTAGAGAATCATGGACTTGCATACTCCGGCGGGACATTTTTTGTGTTTAATATGGGCATCCCACTCGTCCCGGAAGTAGCGGATCGAAGATAAAACGGGGTTGGGAGCGGTCCCCCCCAGGGCGCACAATGAACCATCGATGATGGCCGATGACATCTCCTGAATCCACTCGATGTCTCCTTCTTTTCCCCTGCCCTCGGTAATATCTTCTACTATCTCTCTCATTCTCTTTATGCCCTCGCGGCAGGGAACGCATTTACCGCAGTTTTCCTGCTCAAGGAAGGATAAAAAGTATTTTGCCACGTCCACCATGCAGGTGGTCTCGTCCATGACGATCATGCCGCCGGAACCCATCATGGAACCGGCTTCAGTAAGAGCATCGAAGTCCACCGGCATGTCCAGGAGGTTTTCGGGAAGACAACCGCCCGAGGGCCCCCCGGTCTGGACTGCCTTGAATTTCTTGTTCTTGGGTATTCCCCCTCCGATATCGTAAATAATTTCCTTCAGGGTAATACCCATGGGTACCTCGACCAGGCCGGTATTGTTGATTTTGCCGACAAGGGAAAAGATTTTCGTGCCTTTGCTTTTTTCCGTACCGATGGTGTTGTACCAGTCGGCGCCCCTGTTGATTATCAGGGGAATGTTTGCCCAGGTTTCCACGTTATTGATTACTGTGGGTTTACCGTGGAGCCCGTTTTCGGCTGTGTGGATATATTTATCCCGCGGCTCTCCGACCCGGCCTTCAAGGGAAGCGATCAGGGCGGTAGTTTCACCGCAGATGTATGCGCCTCCGCCCCGGTTTATCTGAATATCGAATTTCAGCTTTGAGCCCAGGATGTTTTTCCCCAGCAGGCCCAGTTCACGAGCTTGCTCCAGGGCGATTTTCAGGTTTTTCACCGCCAGGGGGTACTCGTGCCGGACATAGATAAAGCCTTCTCCGGACCCGATAGCGAAGGCTCCTATTAGCATTCCCTCGATGACCGAATGGGGATTGCCCTCGACAAGGCTCCTGTCCATGTAGGCTCCGGGGTCTCCTTCGTCGGCATTGCAGATTATATACTTTGGTGAAACCTTTACCTTTTTAGTGGACTGCCATTTGGCTCCGGTTGGGAAGCCGCCGCCGCCCCTTCCCCGCAGCCCTGAACGGGTTACCTCGTCCACGACCTGCTCGGGAGTCATGCTTGCGAGCGCTTTTGCCAGGGACTGGTATCCACCCAGGGCAATGTAATCTTCTATGCTGGTGGGGTCAATATAGCCGTTCTGGCCGAAGATTATGCGCTGCTGTTTTTCGTAGAATGGTATTTTATCCTCGTGAAAGATAGGCTGCTTTGTTTTCGAATCGGTGTAAAGAAGCCTGTTCACAGAACCGGACTCGTTGCGCATGGAAGAGACAATTTCCTCGACGTCTGTTGTTTTTACCCTCTGGTAAAATACCTTTTCGGGATAGATGACTGTCAGAGGCCCTCGTTCACAAAAACCATGACAGCCGGTTGCCCGGGCATCGATCTTATTTTCGGCTCCCTGCTTCTTGATTTCCTCTTTGAATGCCTCATAAACATGGTTGGAACCATAAGCCTGGCAGCCGGTGCCGCAGCAGACGGCGATTGTGGGTTTCGTCGTTTCCGTATCTTTTAATATTTGTTCCCTGAGGGACTGTAAGTCTTTTATTGAGTTTAATTTCTGTCTCATCTTTATTCCTCCC
>JAUYHV010000156.1 GCA_030689845.1 Dehalococcoidia bacterium | reverse complement strand
AAGAAGACGCATCAGGTGAACCCTTCATCGTATATGTCTTCATCTATGTACCTTCATTTTTTCTTACCCACTCAGTTTGAAAAGGAACCTTGTTTTGTAAGGGCAGGTTTGAAACCTGCCCTTACAGTGGTTGCCATACCCTTCGACAGGCTTGGGGTGACAGGCAGGGGCACGGCATGCCGTGCCCCTACAAAGAATCTGGCTTAACGGCAGTATTGACGCCAGCCACCTCATCGCCCTCCAGCCTGACCAGCCTCATTGTACATTATTATTGTACGTTTGTTCACTATATTTATACAGTATGCTTTTCCACTTACAGCGACTTTAAATTTCCCCAATAAATAATATTATGTAATCTTACTGTCCGTGTTCCTTCTTCCGAAATTGCTATAAAATAAAAAAATGTGCTAAAGTAATTCCTGTTTACCGACCAGGCAGCTTCGGTTACTACAAGTGGGTTATAAAATACTTTCATTTCCGCACTCAAATTAAACTGGATATCTCAAATTCAATATATTTCCAAAGGAGGTCTTTAATTTGGCGCTCATATACGAGAAAAAAGGACGGATTGCTACCATTACCATCAACAGGCCCGAAGCTTTTAATGCCATTGATCCCCCTACCCTTCAGGAACTTAGCGCTTCCTTGATAGATTTCAGGGAAGTTAATGAGAGTTGGGTATTGATTATTACGGCTGCCGGCGAAAAGGCATTTTGTGCCGGGGCTGATATTAAAAGCATGATACCCTGGATGAAACAGTGGAAGGATAAACCATGGATGATGCCTTCGACCATCCTTCGAGGCATGGAACTCTGGAAGCCTGTCATCGGCGCTATAAACGGTCTTGCCCTGGGGGGAGGATGTGAAATAGCCCTGTCCTGCGATATTCTTATCGCCTCTGAAAAAGCTTCTTTCGGCACACCGGAAGTAAAACTCGGTCTCATCCCCGGCTGGGGCGGCACACAGAGATTGACCCGCATGATTCCCCAGGTAAAGGCAGCCGAGATCATCATGACCGGCCAGTCGATTGACGCACAGGAGGCCTACAGGCTGGGACTTGTCAACAAAGTTGTTCCTCCTTCAGAACTGATGGCTGCCGCCACGCAGATGGCCGAGGCTATATGTAAAAACGGCCCCCTGGCAGTCAGAGCGGCTAAAGAAGCCATTGTTAAAAGCAAAAGCCTGTCCCTCGAAGAGGGACTTCGCCTTGAGTGGTCTCTTTTCAGCAACCTTTTCAGCACAGAAGACTTTAAGGAAGGAACAGGCGCCTTCGTCGAAAAGAGGAAACCGGAGTTTAAAGGTTCCTGATATTCATGGATACAGGCGTCTCCGGACAAATAAACAATTCTCAATTAAAAAAAGGTTCCGGTCGCATTTAAACTATAAGTCTATTGGCCTCGTATCGCGTATAGAAAGGAGTTTCATGGCTATAAAAACTGTCGGTGTCGTCGGCTGCGGTTTAATGGGTTCGGGTATAGCCCAGGTATGTGCTCAATCCGGTTATCAAACAGTTGTATCTGAGATAAATAAAGAACTGCTGGACAGGGGAATAGGCATGATTAACGCCTCCCTGTCCAAAGCTGTTGAACGGGGAAAACTTACGGAGGAAGCCAGAAGCACCGTTCTCAATAGGCTCAAAGGCACTGTTTCACTGGAGGATTTCAGGGAGTGCGACCTGGTAATCGAGGCGGTTCTGGAAGACATGAATGAAAAGCGGAGGGTTTTTTCCACCCTGGATAAAATCTGCCCGCCTCACACGATTTTTTCCAGTAATACCTCATGCCTATCTGTGCTGGAGATGGCAGTGTCAACGAAACGACCGCAAAAGGTTTTAGGCCTCCACTTTTTCAACCCGGTGCCGGTAATGAAACTCGTGGAAATCGTCCGTACCATTATCACCGATGACGACACCCTGAACACGGCAAAACAATTCAGCGAGTCCCTGGGAAAGAAAAATATTATAGCGAAAGACCAGCCGGGATTCATAGTAAACCGCCTC
Organism: Dehalococcoidia bacterium; assembly: GCA_030689845.1. GTDB lineage: Bacteria > Chloroflexota > Dehalococcoidia > JACQUA01 > JACQUA01 > JAUYHV01. The sequence goes on along the minus strand of JAUYHV010000156.1, from coordinate 282 downwards.
CTTACCCCGTACCTCCTCGACGCCATGAGATTGCTGGAATCAGCCGGAGCTACACGGGAGGATATTGACGATGGAATGGTGCTGGGTTGCAATCATCCCATGGGGCCCCTCGCCCTCTCGGATTTTATCGGCCTCGATACCGTCAACTTTATTGCCAATGCTATGTACGAAGAGTTTAAAGACCCGAAATACGCGGCTCCAACGATTCTGAGGAAAATGGTTGCGGCGGGCTACCTGGGCAGGAAGAAGGGCAAAGGTTTCTACGATTACAAGTAGATGGGG
>JAUYHV010000200.1 GCA_030689845.1 Dehalococcoidia bacterium | reverse complement strand
CCGAACACTTACTTATTGCTTCATAATTCTGGTTACCGGGGAGGGGCGTTTAGCCATACGCCATAACTGCTCCAGGTTATCATTTATCTGTTCAAGAAGATTAACCGGATTCAACCCATGGTAAGTGGCTGCCACTTGGGTCTTCTTAGCCTCATTGAGTACACCCGCTTTCGCCAGGCGCTGATATGGGGTCTGTGCTGTATCATAGACTTTGTGGACTTTCGCGCCGTGCCTTGTCTTGGATACGAGCTTCATGGTTGGCTGGAAGAAATTAACGTATAACCGTACCAGATCATATACTCTTCCAAGACACTCAAACGAGGCTTTAGAATCATAACGGTCATACCCAACCAGGCTATCACGTATTCGCTTTTTTGTGTCGTTTTCCATTTTCCTCAATCGTGTTTCATTAACTCAATGTTCATTTTGGAATCATCACTTAAGAGTAGCAAGGGTAATTGCATTTATAATCAGGTAATTATACGTATAGGTTTTCCTGCCACTATGTGTTATATTAATAACAAAGTGATAATCGGCAATTCATATATAAGTGTTCCTCTAACCCCTTCAGGAATCCCGGGGGGATGGTGTATAAGTCGAATATCAATTGGATAATCGCGGGCTAAAGAAAATAAAACTCTTAATCAATATAGCTAAATAATTAAATATCTCGGAGGTAAAATGAAAAAATCCAAAGGTTCGTTACGGCTTGCAGGGATGGCGTTGTTTTTGGGAATAAGTGTGGCCTTGGCTGGTGGTTGCGGAGTTCCCAAGGCGGATTACGCAGAACTGCAGGGGAAACTCGCGGCAAAAGAAAAGGAAGCGACAGCCCTTCAGGAGCAACTCAAGAATGAGAATTTACTCTTGTCGACTGTCCCCAACGCACCACCCAGGGCCCCAAGGCCAACACCTAAGCCTGGTGATCCACCCCCGCCCCCCCCCCCTACCCCACCACCTGTTACGATGGTGCCAGTATTTTTTTATGTAGATACTGTCACGGCCGGTGCCGGGGAAAGTAAGTACAATGTTGACGCTTCCCGCTATTGCCAGATAAACAGCAGTTTCAAGCGGGGCATGCACATTGTGTGGCGCATGAAGGCGGTTGACACCTCCAATGGGCTGATTCTACAGGCTGCTGACGTAGCTTCAGCAACCCTCAAGTTACCCCACGGGGAAGACATTAAATTCGGATTCGGCAGGCACGGAACGACTGATGACGTATGGTTCTGGACTGCCGCCTGGGATGTCCCACCGGACTACCCCCTTGGTGCCCTCCCTTTCACTGTGACCCTCACTACTAAGGATGGAAAAACCGGCACCTTTAAGCAGATACCGGTGAGTGCTCCAGAGCGTGGCATTGAATCCAGACTAAACATCGTCGAGTAAAATAAAGGTTATTACCGAGAAAAGTTCATCTGGGGACGGTATTCACTTTTCCCAGGTGAACTTTTTTTATGTAGGAGAAATAAAGTTGAAAATTTTTAAAAAATACCAATCGATACTTATGTTAGGTGTTCCCGGTGTCCTCTTGGCCGGCTTGTTACTAAGCTCATGCGAGAACAACGCCCCGAGCGTTCCGGCCCCGGGACCAGCAGCCACCTTCCAATCACCCGCATCCACCATACCGGTCCCCGTATCTACCCCTTCCCCGAGACCAGCAGCCACCTCCCCACTACCTGCACCCACCATACCGGCCGGTGCAACTACCCCGGTCCCATTGAAATTATTAAAAACCGCTCCTGAGAAAGGCCCTGTGGGACAGCCATTTACCATTACCGGTGAGGATCTTCCCCCGGGAAAGCGGTTAAATTTTGCCTGGGTTACATGGGACGGACGTTACGCCACCGATGCCGGCCCGGAAAACGTGCTGTTCCTGGAAAGAATATATGATGAGAAAAGGGTATCCCTGGGTGAGGCCACCACTGATGCCGATGGACGCGTAAAAGCCGACTTCATCGCTCCGGAGGATTACGGGGAAGTTCATGACATATATGCGATGATTGACGGAATTGATGTCGCTAAAGCCGGTTTCCGTATACTCCGGACAGCCACGATGTCCCCTGAACGGGGCCCAACGGGAACTCCTATCACGTTTTCATTTAAAGGTATAGGCAGGAAACCCTTTGAAAACACCATGGCGCTTCGTTACGACAATAAATATACCGGATTCGTTTCCGCAACGACCACCAGAGGCACCGTTACTTTTAAGATTAGAGCCGCCGGCCCTGTTGGGAAGCATGTCGTCCAGATTACCGGGGCCAGCGCCGCCACAACTTACCTGAACTTACAGCAGTCACCTGTGGCTCACGTCCCGATGGACTTTTCCTGGAACTTCAATGTGACCGAAGATAATGGCGCTCCACCTCTGGCTCTCGAGTGGCCGGATGCAAGTAGTATGCCTGAAATTAGAGAGGATACTCCCAGGACGACAAAGACAATTACCGAAAAAACACCGGGTGTATCAGTAGCGCTGGAACCAGCTGCGGGAATCGTTCTATCCAATACTACATTCCAAGCATCTGGACTGAAACCCGGCAGCGAGATTGAACTGGTTTGGATAACAACAAGAGGTAACCGCCTCAGTCCCAGCGGTTGGACATTGGAAGAAATGCCGCTTCTTAAAGCAAACACCGCCCCGGATGGCTCTCTCAAGGCTAACTTCCAGGTCCCTGACGATTTGGGAGGGTGGCACTCAGTTAAGCTAAAGCAGGGCGGTAAAGACGTGGCAGAGGCCCTTTATTTCGTGGAGCGTAGTTTCGTCGAGGTAAAGCCCCAGCGGGTTAAGATTGGAGAGACCTTCTCCGTCCAAATCAAAGGTATCGGCTGGACTGAACTTGATAATACCGGGGCATTGACCTATGATAACGCCTATATTGGCTACGCCTGTGGTTTTAACAGCGGTGGTGATATAACGGTCATACTGACAGCCACTGGTGAACCCGGGACACACCTCATCGACGTCTACCCTACTATCTATCGGGCAAAAGGTAAACACCCTCCAGAATACTGGAACTTCGAACTTCCGCAACTGACGGCTCTTCAGGATCACCCGGGCCTGGCATTAGGATACAGAATACCAATAGTCAGGATGGCAATAGAGGTTGTAGAGTGAAAACATTTAGCAAAACTTTTATTAGACGGAGAAAATCATGAGAAGTAAGTTTCTACGCGGCATTCCGATGCTCATTGTAGGCATCCTGGTATTTGCACCCTTCCTGCTTGCCGCCTGTGGACCAAAAGCTACACCTTTGGATAAAGGTAAAGTGATTTATGAAGAAACAGCGGGTGGGGTAGGGTGCAAGATGTGCCATGGTGCCGACGGCAAGGGGGGAAACCAGGGGCCGCCAATTCGCGGAAAGTCGGTCGAGGACGTCAACCGGGCTCTCGCTACATCTGAAACAATGGAGTTTATCAATTTGACCGATGAAGAGGTTGAATCCGTCGCCGCCTATTTGAAATACCTTAATTCGCAGCCTTAATTAATAAATACAACCTGAAAAAACTGGTGATGTGGAAGGCTAAATGATACGGAAGGGCTATCCCTGCGATAGCCCTTCCCTTTTTCAAAAAACTTGAGTCTTATGAGGGGGATATAGCGTGCTGCATGCCTGAAACAAATAGGGGGTTGTTTTGACTATAAAATAAGGTTTTTTTAAAAAGAGGAACTATCCCCTTAATTGAAGCTGGTTTTATTGAACAAGGGGTTGTAAACTCTTTTTACCATATCGATTTTACGTACATTTGGAAGCTTCCTTCTTTATCACTACGGCCTTAAGCCTTGGCCTGGATCTTAGCTATTGCCTCAGGGCGGTGGTATTCAGATAAATGGCGCGGCACTTTAATAGGAAACACGAGATGTTCGCCTCGCCATTCATGGAAACCGTTGAGCGCTGCCCGATACAACCGAAGAGTAGACGGTTAAACCCGTCTTGCCGGAGTTGTAGTAGTAACTCACGGGAGGAATTGGAGAGAATACCCCCAAGGGAATTCGAATCCCTGTTAACGGCTTGAAGGGCCGTCGTCCTAACCACTAGACGATGGGGGCATGCGCTGAAAGTATAGCAGAGGGGAGGCAAACAGGCAAAATTATTTCATGGCATTTTACTGGTAATCTTGTTACGGGTAGATGGGAAATGCCTCCAATGCCGTGGTTTCCGGAAAACCAAGCATGAGGTTCATGTTCTGGATGGCCTGTCCGGAAGCTCCTTTTACCAGGTTGTCCAGGCAGCTTATTACGATGAGCCGCCCGGTCCTCATGTCAACGGTTG
>JAUYHV010000136.1 GCA_030689845.1 Dehalococcoidia bacterium | reverse complement strand
ATCCCAGGTCACTTTATAGCAGCCGTCTCCTAATATGGCGGTATCAACCTCGGTGTCAAAGTCCAGGGCATCAAGGTTATTGGTCTCGTAAACCTCGTAAAGGGCTTTCTCGGCCTCCTCCGCCTTCTTTCCGTCGGCCTCATTCCGGGGGGAAACTGTGAAATTCATTCCGGCCATAACGTAGCTGGTGAGCTTATCGATCGACACCCTGGCATAATTAAAGGTGAGGCGGCGTTCCCGGCGATTCTGGTTTAACCACTGCTCCCCGTTGTAGAAGTCCAGGTTTTCCTTATAGGCTTTCAGTCTGGCTTCATCGGTGGTCGGTAATGACTTAATGAGATCTACGTTATTCATCTTTGTCCTTCCCTTTTTCCGGAGGGTAAGCACTCCGTTCTCCGTTCCGAGAGCCTGCGGCCGAGAGCCCCGATATATCGGGGCGGGGGCTTACCCCTACTTCCCCGGCTGTTTTTCCCCGGACCACCCTCTGCACCGTCCTCCGGCTGATTCCCATGATTAAGGCTATCTCAGCCGTGTTTTTCCCTTTTCTCCGGTGCGCCCTCACCTCCTGGTCCCGCCTTTTCTTCAACCATTTCCTGATGCCGGCAAGGTCGTCCTCCAGGCAGTAGGGCAGCGGGCAGGACAGGCACAGGGGAAAGGCCTGGCAGCCTTCGTCCCTGTATTCCGGCGCTCCAATTAAATCTCTGCTGACAACCATATGAACGGTTCCTTAATCATTGATAACGGCCATAAATATAGAACATATGTTCTACTACTGTCAACTCTTGCTTGTCGCCTTACTGGCAGCCGTGGACACGGCAAGCGGGAACCCGTGCGGCGCCGCAATTTTCCGGGGATTCTCCCGGGATTGCCCAGGAGGCATCGCCCTTCCGGTGGAGGACGACGCAATGACAACCCCTTTAATAAAAGACAAATGTCATATATAATCATGAAAAGCCATATATATAATGAAGGGGCCATCCGGAAATAGCGCTTATTTGACAATGCAGGAGGAGCCAGTTGCAGGAAAAGGTAAGCAGAAGAAAAAACTACTGCCCTCCAGGCGGGCGTTGCGGACTACATGGTAAAACCTGTCAGCGCGGCGGCCATCCGGAAGACCCTGTCCGAAGTAATGTTGCAAAGGGGGTAATGCCGTGTCTCCTTCCAAAATAACAGTCCTGACGGTGGATGATGATACCCACATCCTGCGGATGCTCCAGCGTATCCTGGAGTTAGAGGGATTCGATGTCCTAACTGCCCAGGAAGGTGACTCCGCCCTTAACGTCTTCGTTAACCAAAAACCCGACGTAGCCCTCCTGGATGTCAGGATGCCGGGCATGGACGGTTACGAACTGTGCCGTAAGATACGGGAATTCTCGGAAATACCCATAATCATGGTTACGGCCAAAGGCAACGAAGAGGAAAAGGTGCAGGGCTTCGATGCCGGCGCCGATGACTACGTAACCAAACCCTTCTCGGCCAGGGAACTGGTTGCCCGGGTCAACGCCGTCCTGCGCCGCACCAGTTGGCAGGAAGACAAGAATAAACCGACTTTTAGCTGCAAAGACCTGACCATTGATTTCACCCGTCAAAGGGTCAAGATTGCCGGGAGCGATGTAAACCTGACGGCCACGGAGTATGCCATCCTTTCCTACCTGGCCCAGAATGCCGGCTGCCTGATAACACCGGACAGCCTCCTGAGGAAGGTCTGGGGGGAGGAATACGCGGGAGAGACCCACCTTCTCCAGGTAAACATGTCCCGCCTCAGGAAAAAGTTGAAAGACGAGGCCCATGACTCCAGCTACATCATAACCAGACCGGGAATCGGTTACATGGCAATCAAAAACCAGTAAGCCCCCGGCTTCTCCCCCTTTTCCTGCCACCCCGCTGGCTGTAAAAAGAAATGATATCAATGTAACATCCACTGCCTGTTTTACGAATTATAACGGAGGGAACAGTGTTGATTCCACGGGCCGGAATACACAGTGGGCAACCAGCCGCGGCAGCTATTTGTGATTTATTTGTTAGAAAACAGCGTCTTTTCGTGCCGGTATTGTTATATGAATACGGGAAAATCAGAAGCCTTAATCTGGCCCGAACTACAGACAGGGGATCGCCTCGGTGAAAACCCGGAATGTTGCCTGCAGCAAAAACGAAAGAAAAGTAACCAGCATGTCTTCAAGAAAAATAAAAATACTCTCTGTTGACGATGATATATACATCCTTAGGATGGTACGCCGTACCCTTGAACCCGAGGGCTACCAGGTCACCTCGGCAGATAACGGTGAATCCGCCCTCGATGCCTTCGATAAAGATATCCCCGACCTGGTTCTGCTGGATATCAGGATGCCCGGGATGGACGGGATAACCGTGTGCAGGCGCATACGCGAGCTGTCCGATATACCCATAATAATGGTTACCGCCATGTCAGGCGACGACGAAAAAGTGGAAGGCCTGGAAGCCGGGGCCGACGATTATATCACCAAGCCTTTCTCCATAAAGGAACTGGTTGCCCGGGTAAGGGCGGTGCTGCGCCGCTCCCGTTTCCCAATGTCCGGGCCCACCCTTCCCTTCCAATCCGGGGAGCTGTTTATCGACTTTGCCAGGCAGCGGGTAAAAATAGGCAAAGATGAACTGCCCCTGACCGCCGTGGAGTACAGCCTGCTGTCGTACATGGCCATTAATGCCGACAGGGTCGTTGCCGCCGATGCCATATTAACCAACGTCTGGGGCGAAGACTACCTGGGGGAAACGCACCTCCTCCAGGTAACCATGGCGCGTTTGCGGCAGAAACTGAACGACGACGCAAAAAAACCAAGGTACATTTTTACCCGGCCCGGCATGGGCTACATGCTGGTCAAGCAGCCCCCTGACCGCAATTAGCCTCCTCCAAACCCTCCTCAATTGTCCACCCCCGGACCCTTTCTCCTGGCGAAGTCACCCCCCGTCATTGCTGAGCACACTCACTTCCCGTCATTGTTATGAAAATAGCCTTTTTAAACTGTCATTCCGGCTCCGTTCCGACCCCGCTCTGCGGGATCCCGCCCGGCGGGAGAGTCCCGATATATCGGGACAGGGTGACAAGTTGGGTCTCAGGGTGACAGTTTGCGAGGCTGTGAACCATGTGTCTTTCTTCCCTAATAAAAACTTGTGATTATATTGTAACTTTTCAACCTTTGTTTGTGCTTGTGCCTTGACTTCGATGCTCTATCCTAAAGGCGAAAATGTTCAGTGGGGAGAACCGGAAGAATTTCTTTACAGGAATTTCAGCAAGGAGAGAAACGTCGATGAAAATGCAAAACATAAAAAATAGTTTTCCCGGCAACCTTTTGTCAGCCTTAAAACTTTTTACCGTTAAGCGCCTGCGGGGACAAAAAGGCAGCACGTTACTCGAGGTGGTATTATCGCTGGGTCTATTCGGCATGATCGGAGGCTCTTTCATGTCAGGAATCACGTCAAGCATAGACCGGTCTTCCATAGTGCAGGAACGTTTTACAGCCGAAAACGTTGCCTCTTCCGAGATAGTATTTTTAAAGAGCCTGGCTTACGACAGCAGCAGTTATTACCCGGTTTATGGATCCATTCCCCAGGGATATGAAATCAATATAGACGTTGTAGATATCTCTCCACTCGACTATCCCAATACACTTCAAAAAATCGTGGTGAGTGTATACAGGGATAACAAAACGGTATTGTCGGTGGAAAGCTACAAGGCCAACTTGTGATGAAAAACAACAGGTTTCAAAAGGGTACGGCCATGCTGGAACTTATACTGGCCATGGCTATTACCGCTGCCATGCTGCCCGGTGTTACCGCCCTCATTTTTCACGAGTGGAGGGGGACATCCATAGCAAAAAACCAGGTAAGAACCTCCCACGAAATTTCCAATGCCGCCCGGTGGATTACCCAGGACGGGAAAATGGCTGAAACCAGCGATTTGATAGACGGGGCGCCGCCGGCAGAGCAGGTAACCCTTAGCTGGACGGATCGATACGCCTTCGTTAATATACCTCATTCCAGCACGTATTACCTGTCCGGTAAGGACCTTCTCCGAACTTATGATTTAAAAACAACCACGGTAGCCCGGGATATCTCGCAGATTGGTTTCTCTCAAACCGGAAACCTCGTGACAATTACCATAAGCTGCTCTCCCGGATACTGGGTTCCCTACGGCGAAGTAACAAAGACATACATCGTCTATCTCAGGGGAGCGCAATAACCCCGGACGATTAGAAAAGAGAGGTGTAAAGGATGAATAAACAGCGCGGTTCGGCCTTTTTACTCGTGTTAGTCGCATTGGCGCTCGGGTCGATGTTGATAACTCCTACAATGCAGTACATATATACAGGGCTTAACGAGACCAAAATATCCCGGGAGCAGATGATCAAGCAAAACACTGCTGATTCCGCCCTGGAATATGCCCTGTGGCAGTTGAAATACAATGTGGACGGAATAACAACCGACCTTTCCGAAAACAACCCGAGTTCAACATCGGTTATTAACATAAACGGGATTGAAGTGCCCATTACTACGGAAATAAGCCCGTCTCCCGAGTCCGGGGACGAGCAATTCGTATTTCCCGCTTCCCAGTCAGGCATCCATATCACGGCGGCCATGAGTATATTACCCCCCCGGTGGTCCAAGTCCGGGCAAAAAGCCTACCTCACCCACATGATAGTCGTATATAATTACGGCACCTCGGCGGTTCACCTGAAATCAATTTTCGAAAGCCTTCATCCCGACCTGATGTACGTGCCTGGGTCTTTTGACGGGCCCAGCGTAACGGTAACGAATACAAACGCCGGCGACCACTGGGAACTCCTCTTCGGCTTCGACCAGCCCCTGCCGAAAATCGAGCCCAAGCAGACCCTGGTGTTTACTTTCACCGCCTGGACAAAAAAGGATATGGGCGATTACGAATTTTCAGGTTCCGGCTGGGTGGAATACGCCGCCTTTAGTGAAACTATCCAGGAGACTTATTCCGGGACTTCAGGGCCTTCCTCGGTCGGCCTCTATGACATCACGATAGAAGTGGGTGGTTATACGCTTTTGGTTAACATGGGCATCACCGACACGGGCGACGTAGTAATCCGTTCTTACCAGATAGAATAGACCTGCCGGCTCCTGCCGGCTCCGGCGCGGGCAGTGGATGCGCACCTGCGACGGCCTGAACCACCCTACTCACTGGCAGGTGGGAAATATCAGAATCGTAGGGGCGGACCCCCGTGTCCGCCCACCCAACCCCGCCATCGGGCAATCACTCCGTTCCGAGAGCTTCGGCAGGGGATTGCCCCTACGACTACCACTTTCTGTCATCCCGAGCATAGCCGAGGGATCTTTTACCAGCGAAGAAGAGTGCCCCCCATCTTCCCAATTCCGCATCATTGTAGTATCATATTGGGAAAAAGGATGCGAAAAACAGGTTGAACCTTTATCTAACGGGCCCGGCTGTCGCCTTCGTCGTTAACGCCGTCCTGGCGATACTGGTTTTCAGGCGGGCCCCCCGCGACCACGCCTACCGTCTCTTCTCCCTCATGGCGCTCCTGGTGTCCCTCTGGGGGCTGCTGGAACTGCTGACCAGGACCAGCCCGGATATGGACATCGCTTCCGCCTGGCAGAAACTGACCCACATCACTTTTGCTTTCGTGGCAGCGTTATTCTTTAATTTCAGCCTGTCCCTGAACGACATCAGGTTAAAGAAAAGCGTTTTACTTCCCCTCTACGGTTCCGCTGCCCTGCTGGCGGTTTTATCCGCCACCGACCTCCTGGTCCGCGGGACCTGGCTGGCCTGGTTCGGCCACTCCCAGATTCTCGGACCACTTTTCCCCTTTTATGCCCTCTACACCTATTTCCTCATTTCCCTGGGAATAGTCTATCTTCTGCGGTTGTGGAATAACAGCCGGGACCCCGGCAGGAAGAACCAGGCCGCCTATATTATCCTGGCCTTTACTGCCCTGGCCGCGGGACGCACGGCAGACTACCTGGCCCTTTTCGGCACCCAGAATTACCCCCTTGGCGTTATCGGGGCAACGGTTTTTGCCCTGGTCACCGCATGGTCCATTCTCAAACACCGTCTCATGAACATTAATTTTGTTATACGGAAAAGCCTTGTATTCCTGATTCCCCTTTTATTTATAACGGGGACCTCCCTGGTCCTCGAACACCTGGTTCCGGCGGAAGAATCGGGTATTGTCCCCCACCTCGTAGTTCTCCTGGTTGTAATCCTGGCTTTCCTTATCTTTGCCCCCCAGGCCCAGATATTCGTAGACAGGGTTTTCTACCAGAAAAGATACCGGCACCTCCAGGCCCTCTACAGGTATACAGGTCAAACCAGGACCCTGGACGAGATAA
>JAUYHV010000135.1 GCA_030689845.1 Dehalococcoidia bacterium | reverse complement strand
GTCCCAGTGCGTGTGACTACCCAGTCCAATGGGGACTCCCGTAACAATAACCTCAAAAATTCCCCCGAGGCTATCGCCGGCCTCCCTGGCCGAATCTATTTCCGCCACCATTGCTTTTTCAACCTCATCGTCCGGGCACCTCAGGGGAGAGTTATCCAGGGCTTCCCAGTCGACCTTTTCGGGCCCAACGATGCGGTGGTGTCCAACAGCCAAAGTATAGCTGTGTACCCGTACTCCGAATTCCTCGAGGAACCGTTCCGCTATGGCTCCGGCAGCGACCCTGGCCACCGTTTCCCGGGCGCTGGCCCGTTCCAGGACAGGTCTGATATCGCTGAGATGATATTTTATAGTACCAGGCAAGTCGGCATGGCCCGGTCTAAGCCGGGTCAAAGGTTCAACATTCGCCTCCACGGGGGAGACACTCATGGCGTCCTTCCAGTTCTCCCAGTCCCGGTTTTTTACCGTAAGCGATATGGGACTTCCCATGGTTTTACCGTGCCTGACACCGGAAATGATTTCGGCCTCGTCCTTCTCGATTTTCATTCTCTCGCCACGCCCATACCCCCACTGGCGCCGCCGTAACTGGCGGTTGATGTAGTCCTCACTTAGGCTCAATCCCGCCACCATTCCCTCCAGAATAATCACCAGACCCTTACCGTGAGATTCTCCTGCTGTTAAAAACCTGAGCATGGTCTCTCCTTTACCGCAAGGCCTTTTTCGCTGCTTCAAACATTACGTCTACCGGAGCTTTTTTACCGGTCCATAATTCAAATGAAGCTGCTCCCTGATATATTAACATAGGCAGGCCGCCAATGGTTTTTTCACCTGATTTTTTTGCCAGTTTCAACAGTGGAGTCTCCACCGGGTTGTATACCAGGTCGTAGACAAGGGCATTACGCGGAAGCATTTCTTTGGTAACAGGCAACTCTTTTTCGGATGCGCTGCCTTTCATACCCGTTGGAGTGCAGTTTACCAGTAAAGAACATCCCCCTAAAAACCTGGCCGCCTGTTCTTCGCCGGTTCCGCAGGCAATAATACTCTGGCCTGGTTTCCTGAACCCGGCCAAATCCCCTACCAGGGTTTCGGCCCGGTCGGCATTCCTGTTTATTACAGCAAGAGACCCGATTCCTGACTTCATCAGCCCGTAAACAACCGCCCTGGCCGCTCCTCCTGCCCCCAGGACTACCGCCGTCTTACCTTCAGGCACGAACCCGCCGTCCTGTGTCAGGGCGAGCAAAAATCCCTGAACGTCTGTATTATGGCCTTCCAGCTTTTTCCCTGTCTTGACTATCACGTTTACCGCCCCGATATCGGCGGCCTCCCCAGATAGATTGTCCAGGAACTTGATGACACTCTCCTTATGAGGAACGGTGACGTTGGCCCCGATGTAGCCGTCCCGGCGAATATCGTCTACCCTGCTTTCCAACTCCCCGGGTTTCGTTTCCCACAGGACGTACCGCACACCAAGGCCGTAAAAGTCCAGGGCAGCCTGCTGGAATACCGGGGAAATGGAATGCGACAGGGGGTAACCTATCAGTCCGGCATAATCCACGCAGCGCCCTCCTTGCGATTACCCGGCATATAGATCCCCGTCAGCCGTTATTTTCATCTCCAAATGCTCTTCTGCTTTCCATGTAGTTCTGCAGTATATATGCGGCAGCTTCGGCATCTCTTCTTTCATCCCTTTTTTTCTTTTTGGTACCCGTCTGGCGCATCATTTTTTCCACTGCCACCGTGGAATATCTTTCGTCCTGGAGTTTGACGGGTAAACCGGCCATACTTTTTATTTTTTCAACAAACTCCATGACCTTCAGTGCCTGCGGTCCTATGCCGCCGCTGAGAGAACGCGGGAGGCCGATGACTATCAGGCCTACCTCCTCCCGCTGGATAATTTCGAGCAAAATACTTGCAGAATCCTCGGATTGCACCCCGGCAATAGTCTTCAATGGCAAAGCCAGCACACCGGTAGGGTCGCTGAGAGCGATACCTATTCGTTTACTCCCAACGTCCAGGCCCATGATTCTCTTACCGCCGGTTTTCACCATCAATTTGTTCCATTGGTCCCTGCCGGAAGATGTTTCAAGCCCTGTTTCCCAGGATATTTTTTACTTCTTTCAAGGCTTCGTCCAGCTTCTCTTTATCTTTTGCCCCCGCCTGGGCCATATCCGCTCTCCCGCCTCCGGTCCCTCCCGCCACCATGGCCACTTTTTTCACAATTTCGCCTGCATGATATCCTTTGGCTACCAGGTCAGGTGTCACCATTACCATGAAGCTGGCTTTGTCATTAATCTCCGCTCCCAGCACCACGATACCGCTCTTAATCTTTTCGCTTAAATAGTCCCCCATTTCCCGCAAAGCCTCTCCGCTGGAAGTGTTTACCCGGGTAGCCAGAAACGCTACTCCGTTCAGACGTTCAATGTTCTTCAGCAACGCTTCACCCGCGATTCTGGCAACTTCTTTCTCAAGCTGGGCTACCCTTTTCTTTTCCATCTCCATCTCATCCATGATAGAGCAAACCCTGGGATAAACGCCATCCGGGGGAACCTTCAACTCTGAAATAATGCTGTCCATGCACTGCATCCTCTCCTCTACGAAGGCCTCTGCCGCCCTGCCGGTGACAGCTTCCACCCGGCGTAAACCTGCACCGATGCTTTCTTCCCCGGTAAAATAAAACATCCCTATACTCCCTGTGTAGTTCAGGTGGGTACCGCCGCACAACTCCCGGCTGATGGCCGGGTCGCCTATGCTTACCAGCCTGACGGTTTCGCCATATTTTTCACTGAAAAGCGCCGTCGCTCCCCTGGCAATGGCTTCATCGAAAGGCAGTTGTTCAGCCGTAACTTTTATGTTATCCCTGATCCTCGAATTAATAAGCTGCTGGACCGCTTTCAAACGTTCCTTTCCCACTTCACCCATTTGATTGAAATCAAACCTCAGTTTTTCCGGCGTCACCAGGGACCCGGCCTGGCGCACCTGTTCTCCCAGGACCTGTCTCAAGGAATACTGGAGAAGGTGAGTGGCGGTATGGTTGCGGGCTATGTCGAGACGGTAATCCCGGTCGAGTTCCGCTTCAACGGAATCACCGCTGTGGAGGTTCCCCTTAATAATTTTTCCGCGGTGCACAGTTAAATCAGCCCCCGCCCACTGGACATCCTCCACTTCCATGCAGCCGTTTTCTCCCGTGATGGTTCCTTTATCCGCCACCTGGCCCCCCATCTCTGCATAAAACGGGGTTGTGCCCAAAATAATCTCTGCCTCCTCACCCTCAACGGCAGACCCCTCCCGACCCGAAGAAGTCGAAATCATTGCTATCTTTGCTTTCTGGCTTAACGTATCATATCCGGAAAAAACAGTGGAAGGGATGGACATCGAGCCGTAGTCAAGGAAAAAGTGTTTCTCCTTGAGCCCGAATTTTGCCGCTGCCCTGCTCCGTTCCCGCTGCCTGGACATTTCATTCTCAAAAGCCGCCTTATCGACAGAGAGCCCATTCTCGGCGGCTATCTCTGCCGTTAGTTCACCGGGGAAGCCATAGGTATCATAAAGGCGAAAAACCTCAGGCCCGCCTATCATTGTTCCCCCCTTCGACTTGACTCCATCCATTACCTTATCCAGGATATTCAACCCGAGTTCAAGGGTATTGTTAAAACGCCTTTCCTCCGTCTCAACCACCCTTAGAATATGTTCCCGGTTACTCACAAGCTCGGGATATACCCTACCCATCTTGTTTATAACCACTTCCGCCAGTTCATTCAGAAATCCGGCGGGCAGGCCTATTTTCTTCCCGAAGGCCATAGCCCTGCGCAGCACCCTCCTGAGAATATATCCCCTGCCGTCGCTGCCGGGTACTACGCCATCGGCAATGAGAAACACAGCGCCGCGGCTGTGTTCGGCAATAACATTTATAGTTCTTTCCGTGACATCCGCTTTTCCCGTAGGCCGCGGGGCCGCCTGCTTTATCTTTTCAACTATGGGGGCGAAAAGGTCGCATTCGTACACGGTGTTTTTCCCTTGAAGAACCACGGCAACCCTTTCCAGCCCCATACCCGTATCTATATTAGGTTTGGGCAGGGGTGTCCTGTTTCCCTGCTTGTCCTGGTTGAACTGAGTGAAAACCAGGTTCCATATTTCCAGAAAACGTTCGCAGTCACAACTCGGGCCGCAGGTCTCCTTCCCGCAGCCGTAACTTTCTCCCCTGTCCCAGTGGATCTCGCTACAGGGCCCGCACGGTCCGGAGTCCCCCGCCGGTCCCCAGAAATTGTCATCTTCGCCGCAGCGCACAATTCTTTCCCCGGGAAACCCGGCTTCCTTCCAGTAGCCCAACGATTC
>JAUYHV010000130.1 GCA_030689845.1 Dehalococcoidia bacterium | reverse complement strand
GTCCCATTCGCGCCCCCAGTGGCTGTGCCATGGCATGTGCTACCGTTGTCCCGGCTTGAGAGATACTGATGCCCCCCAGAGTAGCGCCCCATGCCACTCGTGTTCTGGCTTCCAAATTATTCCCGTCCTGGTAGGCTGTGGGAAGCCATTTGATTATTTGACGAATCGCTTCAACGGCAACCATATCGGAATAAGGAGTGCGGTTCTTTACGTTGAAATATGATTCAATCGCATGTGCAAGGGCATCGACTCCAGTGGCGGCTGTTATTCTGGGTGGCAAGGGAACAGTCAGTTCTGGGTCAATCAAGGCCATGCGGGCATAAATGGCTGGCTCTTTGATAGTACCTTTCTGGATGGTCTCAGTGTTGGTAACCACCGCGTATGGAGTTACCTCCGAGCCGGTACCTGCAGTGGTTGGTATAGCAATAATAGGCAGAACATCTTTGCTCGATACTGGCTTTGGGGGACGATTGGATAAATTAACATATTCCCATATTGGCTCCGGATGGCGGGCACATATGGCTAAAGCCTTTGCCTGGTCAATACAACTGCCCCCACCCAGGCCGATAACCAGGTCACAGCCGGATTCTCGGAGGACTTCTTTTGCACTATCGATATCGCTTGACTTCGGTTCACCCTTAACTTTATCAAACAGTACGAATTCGATATTTGACTTCTTAAGAGAGTCGATGGCTCGCTCGACTAAACCTATTTCAACAAGGTTTTTCATGGTAACCAGAAAAGCCCGGCGACCGAGCCTCGATGCGGCCTCGCCCAGCGAGGACACCGTGCCGGGACCGAACCGGATTTCCACCGGCATATAAGCGCTGAATTGTGTCATTGGAATTTCTCTATCTCCGATTGTGAAATTTTTGTTTTGGTACTTTTCTTAAAATTGCTTTTATTGCTGCCTCAGTTATGTCCCCAGAAGTTAGTCCAAAAAAAGCGGCAAGGTCAGCCGGCTCTCCTGAGCAGCCGAACCTGTCATTAACCGCTACCATTTCAACGGGAACCGGGTGGTTCTGGGCCAGGAGTTCACATACCGCTCCCCCCATCCCGCCGAGCCTGTTGTGGTCTTCAGCCGTCACCACGGCCCCGGTCTCTCTGGCTGCCGCAAGAAGTGTATCCTCGTCCAGCGGTTTTATGGTCGAGAGGTTGATTACCCGGGCAGAAATGCCCTTACCCTTAAGGATTTGAGCAGCTTCCAGAGAGCGCGCTACCATGACCCCGGTTGCTACTATGGAAACGTCTTTGCCGGTGTGTACCACCGTTGCTTTTCCAATTTCAAACTCATGCTCCGAATTAAAAATAACCGGAGCAGGGCTTCGTCCGATCCTCATATACACCGGACCCTGGTGGTCCAGGACTTTGGGAAAAGCCTTCATGAACTCATTCGCATCGGCAGGAACGACTACGGTCACGTTGGGAATGGAGCGTGCTACCGCCAGGTCTTCCAGCATCTGGGCGGTAGCGCCATCCGGGCCAACATCGACTCCGACATGGCTGCAGCAAACCTTGACGTTTCTGTTAGGATAGGCTACGGCCGTTCGAAACTGCTCGTGGGACCTCATCATGGCAAAAACGGCGAAACCGTTTACTACCGGAATTAATTTTGTCGTTGTAAATCCTGCTGCCGCCGCCATGGCGTTCTGTTCAGCGATTCCGAACTGGAACACCCGGTCTGGAAACCGCTCAACAAAAGGCTTGCTGCCGGTACCTCCGGCGACATCGGCGTCAAACAGGAAAAAATCGCTCCTCTGTGCGCCCAGGTGGCATAGAATTCTCCCGAAGGCGTCCCGAAGGGAGACATTGTCTCCTATCTTCCAGTATTTAAGCGTTATATCTTGCATGGATAAGTTTTCTCTGGCGCTCATAGTACAGGCTCTCCGAGTTCCAGCATGGCCCGGGCATATTCCTGGTCGGTCAATCCCCTGCTTCCGTGCCAGCTATTATCCCTCTCCATGAAGGATATTCCTTTCCCCTTGACCGTATGTGCCTGGATAAAGGTTGGTTTACCCCTGTTATTTCTTGCCTCCCGGAAGGCGTCTTCAATTTGTTTGAAATCGTGGCCGTCGATTTGCAGAAAGCGCCAGTGGAAGGCAGAAACCTTTTCCCCCACAGGATTGTAGTCCATCTGGCTGGCTACGGGGCCGTCACCCTGAAATTCGTTGGAGTCAAGGATTGCCACCAGGTTGTCCAGCCCGAAGCGGCCGGCAGCCATGATTGCCTCCCAGGTGTTGCCTTCCTCCATGTCGCCATCCCCGAGGAGAACGTAAACGCGGAAACCGGACTTGAGGCATTTTGCTCCCAGGGCCATTCCAATCCCCTGGGACAGCCCCATGCCCAGGGACCCGGAGACGGCTTCAATACCGGGAATTGTCGCATCGGGATGTCCCTGTAGGCGGCAGCCTATCTGGCGGAAGTTGTCGAGTTCATCCATGGGGAAAAATCCCTTCAGGGCCAGGGTGGAATAGAGGGCAGGGCAGGCGTGGCCTTTTGATAAAACAAACCGGTCCCGGTCCATCCAGACAGGATTTTCGTGCCTTATATTCATCTCCTGGAAATACAGGCAGGTCAAAATTTCAACGCAGGAGAGGGAGCCTCCCGGATGGCCTGAACCTGCCTGCCGTATCATTGTAAGGAGAGCCTTCCGGATATTCCGGGCGATGTCTTCGGGTTTTTCCATATCAAGAATCTCCACTGTATAGTCTGACCACTTTGACGCCGGACGCCCGCAGGTGAGCCGTGGCTTTATAAACCTCGCCCTCACTGGCGAAGGTGGATATCACTATGTAAAGGTCAGACGAAGGCCGGATGTCGGCCGGGGAAGAAACCGGGATGCCTGAAATCGTTTTCCCCCACTTCTGCGGGTCGCTGTCAACGATTGCCTCAGCATGACACAAGTCCAGAACCGGTGTCCTGGCGAGAAGCTGGGACGTGTGTATGCCCGCTCCCCAGATGACCACCCGCCCGGCAAAGGGTAATATACGTGCCAGTGTCTTCGATATGCGCCCCCAACCTTGCTGTCTCTCCATTTCAAGATATGATTTAATGGTCTGGCACGCGGCTTCATAATCATTCTCCGGGGGGCCGGGTCGTCTCTCCGCCCGGCGGACCGCCGCGACAATGACCGGGTATTTATCCACGTCGCAGAGAATATTTTGAGCCACTGTTTTAAAACCTGCTGCTGAAAGACAATTTTTCAATGATACTTCAGAAAAATATTGGAGATGTTCGAAGGTAAAATATCCATTCGGCCATAATTCAGGTTTCGTTAGACATGGCACCTCGATAATTATCAATCCTCCATCATTTAGCGACATGGACATTTTTCGAAGGGAGGAGACCGGGTCCCTCAAGTGTTCGAGAATGTGAGTAGCGATTATTAAATCATACCTCAAGTCTAATATTAAATCCTCAAAAAATCCGGTGCGAACTGTGAGGTCATAGAGTCGTTGTGCAACCTCTACGGATGCCTTAGAAGGGTCAATCCCGTCTACCTCCCATCCAACATCTCGAAAAGCATTAAGTGTGTAGCCGTCGGAGCAACCTACCTAGAAGGCTTTGCCGGCGTTTATGCCGAGACCTTTAATAAAAGCGATGTGTCGAGCAACCCCTCGAATTTTTTCCACTGAGGGTTTTCCCGAACGGCCGGGGTTAGTGTAATTGGAAAAGCCGGCGTAATATTTTTTCAATATTTCCCCCCTGACAACCGGGCCTTGAAGGACCATGCCGTAGCCCTGGCAGACCCTGATGCCAATTCGCACCGGGCCAATACCGATTATGTCCCAGACCTCGTCAAAGACCTGCCACCCGGCAGTTCCGTTACACAAAAAGCAGGGACGTCTCTGAGATATGATTTTTTCAGGCAACTCTTTTTTAGTAGAATCTTTCATGATGCGCATTTTCTCAGAAACCCGGGGCACACGTTTCAATTTTTACCGTGGATATTCCCCGCTCCAGGCGGCGTTCAGCAAGTTCAAAACTATCACCGATGGCGAAAACATAGCCCGGCACATGGGAAGAGTTCCGGTAATCCGGAATGATTCCCCCCTGACGGGCGAATATCATAATATTTTCGATGCCCGGGAGTTTTAAAGCTTCCTCGACACCTGAAATACTAACGACACGGCCCGGTTCGGGCAATATCGCCCTGTAAATACACTTCATGTCAAGGCTGGGTTTAAACGCATTGTTCGGGAGGCCTTCACCGGTCAAAACCTGCAAGGCAGCCGCCAGGGGTTGAAAACCCAGGGCTAAGGGAATCATCCACAGGGTTCCCCTGGGACCGTGAAACCTTGGCGCCATCTCCAATATTTTAAAACCTTCATCTGTCAGAACGGCGTCGGCCTTAACCGGTCC
>JAUYHV010000192.1 GCA_030689845.1 Dehalococcoidia bacterium | reverse complement strand
TACTGTTTTTATCAACTGGCTGCTTGGAAAAGAAGGGCAAACTCTCTGGACACTGACATCAGGTTATGCCAGCCGCCGTCTGGATGCTCCTGTAGACCACCTGCTTGAAATAGAAAGGCCTCAGCCGGGGAGCGCTTATTCGCCTAACTATAAGGAGGCTATTGCAACAAAAAAGGATGAGGTAGCTAAAATCTTAACCGAAATTTTTACCGGTTTCTAGGATCTAAAGTTAAAAGGTACGATGCAAAAGATTCAATGTGATGTCCTTGTAATAGGCGGAGGTCTGGCAGGCTGCTGGGCGGCCATACGCGCCAGGGACTTTGTGGAAAAAGTAACCCTGATAGACAAAGCTGTTGTTGCCCGGAGCGGCGCCAGCACCTTCACCAACAGCATGCTGGCGCCCCCTCCTGACGGGGAATTCGATGCCTGGTTGACTGAAATCGTAGAGGCCGGAGAGTATCTCAGCAACCAGGAATGGGTCAGGAACGTGCTCATGGAGCAGCCCCTGAGGATAGAGCAGATGGCAGGCTGGGGAGTCCCTTTTGAAAGGGACGACCGGGGGAAGCTGCTCACGACACCGGGCAGGGGGCACAAGAGAACCGGCCTGATAATGTGTAACGGGCACCGCCTCATGGAGGCCATGAAGAAAAAGGTGGTTGAAATGGGTGTGCGGGTAATTCCCCGGATAATGATGGTGGAACTTCTTACGGATGACGGAAAATATCCCACCGGCGGCAAGGTTGTCGGGGCAGCGGGTTTCCATACGAGGGAGGGAGATTTTGTAATCTGCCGGGCTAAATCCGTGGTTATCACTACCGGCATTATAGAGTCCAAGCTGAGAACCTTTTATATTAATAACCAGACGGGAGACGGCCCGGCCATGGCCTTCAGGGCGGGAGCCGAGCTGCTGGGAATGGAGTTCTGCTCCGTCTCCAAGATAGTCCATTTCGAGGGTAAGTACTGCGGCGGCGGCTCCAGCCTGCTCCAGGGCCTGGGAGCCAGGTTCATAAACGGGCTTGACGAGGAGTTTGTAGGAAAATACGATCCCGGCCTGAAAAACCGCGCCCGGGTCGGCGCCCTTTGCCAGTCCTTTGCCAAGGAGCACTTCGAGGGCAGGGGGCCTGTTTACCTCGACATGACTTCGTATACCGAGGAGAAGGCGAACCTTGCCAAAAAGTTGCTGTCCTCCCAGATGAAGCCCTTCGAACGGGCCGGTATCAATATCAGGGAGCATCCCCTGGAAATCAACCCGCTTGTCTCCGTCGGGAGTCCCAGCGGCCAGGGGGGTATCAGGGTGGATACCGGCTGCCGCTCTTCTATCAGGGGGCTTTTTGCCGCCGGCTCCGCAGCCCGCAACCTGGTACACGGTACCTACTCTGTGGGGGGAGTCAATCTTGCTTTTTGCAATGTTTCCGGGTACCGGGCGGGTGAGGAAGCAGGGAAGTATGCCTCCGGGGGGAAACTGGAGGAGCCTGACGACGGGCAAACGGCGGATATCGAGAAATCAATATTTGCCCCGTTGAATGACGGAGGAAACATGACCCCCGACGAGGCTATTACCCGGTTTCACCGGATAACCATTCCAGCCCCGGTAAGCCTTTTCAAACGGGAAGACAGGCTGATAAAGGCCTCAGAAAGGTTAGACGAACTGGCGGCGGAACTGGGGAAGCTGAAAGCAAAAGACGTCCATGAACTGGTCAAGGCCAGGGAAATATCCAACCTTGTCCTGCTGGGGCAACTGGTTTTCACAGCCTCATTACTAAGGACGGAAAGCAGGGACACTCACTACCGGGAGGACTATCCCTTCCGGGATGATGTCGAGTGGTTGAAATGGATAATCGCCGTCCGGGGACCCGGGGGGGAAGCCGTGTTACGCAAGGAGGAAGTACCCCTGGAGAGATATCCTGTCAAACCGGCGGCCCGCCTGAGGATCCCTCACTTGGTGCAATATTCCTTAAAGGGGGCAGCCAGTGACTATTAAAAGAATCGACCGCGAACTTTGCGACAGCTGCGGCATCTGCCTGGACAGCTGTCCCGATGACGTAATCAGGTTTGACGGGGAGGACAAAGCCGTTATCGTTTACCCGGCGGATTGCCAGACGTGTTTTCTTTGCGAGGAAGATTGTCCCAGGGCCGCCATAGAAGTCGCTCCTGAAATACTTCCCGTACCGAGGCCGTATTAGTTGGCTGTTCCTGAAAAACGGTATTTTCGATAATTCATATTGACTGATTTTTCCGGTATTTAATGTGCGGAAAACGCGTCCCGTTTATGGCATCAGATTCAAATAGTTTCCCGTTCATCTGTCTTGTTTAAAAAAAAGGGTGGTAGTATAATCACTTCGTAATTCAGAAAAGTCCCGCAATAAAAAAGTCAGTTTAAAACCATTCTGCCTTCGATATTCTTTTTTTTACGCATGACATATTTCAAAGGAAGGAAGATAAAAATGGGACGGGTAGCCAGTAAGGCGGCCCGGCCTTTTTATTATGTGGTAAGAATAAAAAATGATTGACTGGAATTTAGTAGCCCGGGTGGCCGGCGGCGGGTTCGGGGTGGCTATTCTTGTCCTGGTAATCCTGCTGATGGTTGTGTGGGTTGTGGGGTTGGTGGTGCAGAAAACCGGTTCAAAAAGTAAGCAAAATACAGCTAAAGGATAATCAGATGTTCGGTCTTTATCAATCCGCATTCGGCATACTGACCTGGGGCAACATTGCCATGTTTGTTATAGCCGGGGTACTGCTTTACCTGGGTATAGTTAAGAAAATGGAGCCTATCCTGCTTGTACCCATCGGCTTCGGCATTTTAATCGTCAACCTTCCCCTGAACGGCCTGATGGAGTATGCTGCCGACGGCAGTCCCGCCGCGGTGGGAACCCTGAGGGAACTTATCCAAGCTGTAGCTGACGGTAAAATCGGCCTGCTAAACATCCTCTATACCTACGGGATTTCTTCGGAGATAATCCCGCTGCTTATTTTCCTGGGGCTGGGCGCCCTGACCGATTTTACTCCTACCATAGCCAGGCCGATATCTTTTGTCTTCGGGGCTACGGCGCAACTGGGTGTTTTCGTGGTGTTCCTGATTGCCTATTTATCAGGTATGTTCACGGTAAATGAAGCTGCAAGTATCGGAATTATAGGGGGTTCCGACGGTCCACCGACAGTATACCTGACAGCCGCCCTGGCGCCGCAGTTGCTCGGCCCGGTTACCCTGGTTGCCTATTCCTACATGGCCCTGGTGCCTATCATCCAGCCGCCCATAATCAGGCTGCTGACCACAAAAAAGGAAAGGGCCATTTACATGAAACCCCAGATCAGACAGGTCTCCAGGCTGGAAGTGATACTTTTCCCGGTGCTGGTGTTTTTTGTGGCTGCCTTACTTGTTCCCAAGTCCATCCCCCTCATCGGGATGTTCATGTTCGGTAATGTTCTTAAGGTAAGTGGTGTCACGGACCGTCTGGCCCAGGCCGCCGGAGGAGTATTTTTAGATGTTTTGACTTTCCTCCTGGGATTAACGGTGGGGTCCCTGATGCCTGCTTCCGTCTTCCTCACTCCCCAGACCCTGGCTATTGTCGGCCTGGCCGTAGTGGCCTTTTCCTTTTCAACGGCCGGGGGCTTGATGACAGCCAAATTTATCAACCTGTTTCTGAAAGACAAGATTAACCCCATGATAGGCGCTGCCGGGGTCTCAGCCATTCCCATGTCGGCAAGGGTGGTACAAAAATTGGGACAGGAGGCAAACCCGAAGAATTTCCTGCTGATGCATGCCATGGGGCCAAACATGGCCGGGGCGATTGCGACCTCCGTGGTGGCCGGTATATTCCTGGGGATGCTTAGTTAGATATCAAAAGCTGATTTATATCAGATAACGGCTATGGCTTCTATTTCGACCAGGAATTCCTTCATAGCCAGCCGGGTGATTTCCAGCGCCGTGCTGGGGGGGAAGTAATCCCCGAGATACTCGCGGCGTATGTCGGAGGCTTTGCGGTATTCTTCCATATTGGTGACAAAGGCGGTGGTCTTGACGACGTTGTCGAAGGTTGCGCCCGCCGATTCCAGGACGGCCTTGATATTTTCATGGACCTGCCGCAGCTGGGCTCTCATGTCTCCGATTCCAACTATTTCACCCCTGGCGTTAACCGATGTCTGCCCGGCGACATAAATCGTGGTATTACCTGTTACTTTAACTCCCTGGGAGTAAGTTCCCATGGGTTTACAAACATTGTCCGGTTGAAGGATCGTCTTCTTCATTGTTGCCCTCTTTATTCTTTGCTTATAAGCACTTTTTCTATTTTTAGATTTCGCATTTCTGTGATGGCCATCTTCAACCCGCTGTAGCGTATCTGTTCACCTTCCTTGGGAATTCTGCCGAGGAGGACAAGAATCAGGCCGGCGACGCTTTCATAATCTTCGCCTTCCGGCAATTTGAGACCGAGCCGTTCGTTAACTTCGTCGATGCGCATGCTTCCGTCTACCTGGTAGGTTTTTTCGTCGATGGTCTCGTAATCTGCTGACCCTTTAGCCAGTTCATCGCTTATTTCACCAACAATCTCTTCTACAAGTTCCTGTATCGTGGCGATTCCGTCGATACCTCCGTATTCATCTACAACTATTGCCATCTGTATCCCGCGGCTCTGCATCTCGTTAAAAAGTTCACCGATGGGTTTGTTTTCCGGGGTAAAGTATACCGGGCGGATAATATTTTCCAGGGAAGTGTCGGGATTGATATCCCCGTTGGCCTGGGCCATCAGCACGTCTTTGATGGAAATCATCCCTTTTACATTCTCCACGTTGTCGTCATAAACCGGGAACCGGGAGTGAGGATGTTCGGAATATGTTTTCAGGAATTCCCCGAAAGTGATGTTGTTCTCTAACCACACTATCTCTGTGCGGGGAGTCATTAACGTGCGGACAGACCTGTCGCCGAAGTTGAATATTTTTTCCATCATCTCGGCTTCGGACTGTTCGACGGAGCCCTCGGCTTTCCATGCCGCGATCATGCTGCGAATCTCGTCTTCACTTGCCTGGTAGCTGGCCGTCAGGCTGCTGCCTGTAACTTTGTTGGTAAGCCAGCTAATAGCGGAGACAACAGGTAACAGGGAACTTTCGAGTATGCGAAAAGGGCGGGCAAACAAAAGTGAGAGTCGTTCCGCATTACGGGCGGCGAAGGTCTTGGGGATTGCCTCGGCCAGGAGTAACGTCGCTAAGGCAATCCCTATGGTAGCTGCGATGACGCCGGCGGCTTCGCCCAGCATGTTTACGGCCACTATCGTGCCCACCGCCGCTGCGGCGGCCTGGACGATATTGTTACTGAAAAGAACGGTGGCCAGGAACCTTTCCGGTTTCTGTAATATTTTTTCTACTTCCGGGGCCCTGCTGGCTCCGGATTGCACCAGATACCTCAACCTGGATTTTTGGACGGCCAGAAATGCCACTTCAAGGGCGCTTATAAAGGCAGAAAGAGATAAGAAAAAGAAAAATAAAATTATATAGGTGCTAGTGGCTATGTGCATTACAACTCTCTTGTATTTTCAACAACACGCTGGTTATTATAACATAAATTGATATTGGGCTATTTGAAAGCGATGGCCGCAGTATCGAATTTTGTGCGGTCTTATTCTGGTATAGTGTATTACAAAGTCTGCTGCGGGGGGGCCGTTTAATACGATGGTCTTCCATTATGCCGGAAACCGGAGATTGTTAGCAATACGTTACTTTTGTATAATACCACATCAAGCAGCGGGAAATGACTATGGTGATACTGCCTGGGAAAAATTCGTTTGCTGCTCAAAAGTAAAATAATTCTCTTATATCGGGAGGGGACACAATTGGAAGAGTCGGAATTGAAAAGCAAGTTAATGGTCATGAGCCGGATACTTTATAAGGAAGGTTTTTTAGACAGCTTCGGCCATATAAGCCTTCGCATTCCGGGGAAGGACTATTACTACATCTCGCGGGGAGGCCCCAGCGGAAAAGGCGATTTCGACACGGGAGACCTCGTTTGTGTGGACTTTAACGGGAATAAACTGGGGGGAGACGGCAAGCCTCCGATGGAAGCTATCATCCATACGGAGTTGCACAGGACCAGGGAGGACGCCATGTGCGTGGTCCATGTTCATCCTTACTATTCCATCTTGATGACGGTGGCCGGCATCAAGTTTGTGCCTCTCACCATCCAGGCTGCGTCTTTCGGCCGGGAAATCCCCGTTTATGATCCGGCGGAGCTGGTTATCACCGGGGAGGAGGGAAAAAGCATGGCGGAAAAAATGGGTTCATCCAAGGCTCTCCTGATGCGGGGTCACGGGGTGGTTACCCTCGGGGCCAGCATCGAGGAGGCTTATTACATGACCTATTACCTGGAGGAAAGCGCCAGGTTCCTGGTGGATGCTCACCGCCTCGGGAACATAATTCCCATGAGCGACAGGGATGTTCAGAAAAGACTGGACTACCTGAGTTCCCGGGACCCGAAGGTCAGTCCCTACGCCAAGGTATGGACGTACCACGAGTTTAAAACAAGGACATAAAGGTTCCGCGCCGGGCTTTGAAAAATATAAAAAATAACAAGGAGGTAACTACCAATGGCAGGTGAAAAAATCGGATTCATAGGTATAGGGGTGATGGGAAATCCCATGTCAAAAAACCTTTTGAAGGCAGGATTCGATGTAACTGTTTTCGACCTCGTCAGGTCCAGGGCGATGGAGGCGGTCAAAGCCGGAGCCAAAATTGCCACTTCAGACGCCAAGGTGGCCGAAAACTCGGATATCGTTATAGTCATGGTCTACGATACCGATGATGCCCGGAGAGCCATTTTCGGCAGGCGGGGAGTCTGGGAAACAGTGAGGCCGGGAACGACCATCATATTTACCTGCACCATTGACCCCTTTTTCTGCAAAGAAGTCGCCGCAAAAGGAAAGCAGAAAGGTATTAACGTGCTGGATGTGGCTGTCAGCGGCGCAGGGCAGCCCGTCAGGGACGGTACCGTTACCCTCCTGGCAGGCGGAGACAAAGCCGTCCTGGACAGGTGTATGCCTGTGCTTACGGCCATGGGTAAAAAGGTGTATCACCTTGGCGGTATAGGTTCGGGAGAGATAACCAAGATTTGCAACAATTACATAATATCCACTACCTCGGCAATGATTTCCGATTGCATTAAGATTGCCAGCCGGGCAGGTTTGGACCTGGACAAATTTCATGAAGCCCTGATGAACAGTTCTGCCAGGAGCAATACCCTGGAGAAGAACTGGGGCAGCCTTTCAAGGGAGACAAACAAGTCCGGGGAGAAAGTGGTAAAAAAGGCCCCCAGGAACCTGTTTAAAGACCTGAGGCTTGCCGCGGGTTTGGGGACAAGCTACGGAATAAAGGTTCCCCTTGCCGCCCTGACGTCTCAGCTTGACCTTGAAAGATATGAACCGGTTTCAAAGAAAGAACCGGCCAGGGGCAAAAGGTAAACCAACGAGCATTTTTTCGTTCCACCGGCTAACGTAGTGTATCTAATATCTCTTTACCATTTGCAATGTCACTGGTGTCATTCCCGCGAAAGCGGGAATCCAGAGCAATAGACTGGATTCCGGGTCTAGCCCGGAATGGCAAAAGTTATAAGGCCATTTATGAAACACTTGACCAGTATTAAATTGCACGGTTTCGCGTTAATATCTTGAATCTGGTGGCACTCCGCCTTGTCCCGAATTATGGGGACTCTCGGACGAAGGCTCTCGGAACGGAGAATGGAGCGGAGCACAGGCGTCCCTGCCTGTGGCAGTTAAAATAATATTACTCTATTACAACTCAGTACAAGCGCGGTGAAATACCTGATGCGGTGAATCTCGTGATGTGGGAGGAGAGCCTGGCAGAGCCTGGAAAGGTCAAGCCGCTTGTAGATGAAGCGTCCCGAGAAACGCAACAAAATCCCCTTTAATCCCCCTTTAATAAAGGGGGAAATAGAGCCTCTCCCTTTCGTAAAGGGAGATTGAGAGGGATTTGAAAGCACTTTTATAAGTTTCGCGGGAAGCTCAGATGTGTCTTTTACAGCACGGTTATAGAGATTGAACCCATCAATATAGACGTTTGCTTTTGCTTTCATCATAAAAAAAGCACGGGCAGCCCTTAGGCTGCCCGGCGCTCTGCCAGCGAACCGACAGAGGAAGTTAGTTATACGTTAAACGGGTTAGTGACTTTTGTCAATGCCCACGATATTGATGTTATTAATCACCATAAGTAAGTATTGACTTTGAAGTCAAGATTTCAATAAACCTTTGGTTAATTTAGACTTTGATAGCCCCCCTCAAATAAAGGTAATAACCATTGCCCGTGGCAACATATGCCAACTCAGCGAATTTCACAATAAGTTGATAAAGTTTTTTCTCATTGATTTCCTTGGTCTGAAAGAGGTCAGCAAGTTCTGCTGACGATGTCGTTAACGCCTCTGCCAAATCCTTTGGTAATCCCATATTAAGGTTTGTACCCATAATAGGGGTTATAAGCCTCATATTTATTGCCCCATGTAACGATTGTAAAACCAAATGTAATAAGGCTATATCAGGAATCCAATCGGCATTGAGAGCTCTACCTGTCTCACCAAAAAAAGCACTAAAAAAGTATAATTTACCGTGTAAATCTGGGGTTGCTCGTATCTGGTCTGCTGCGAATTTAAATTCTTGAGCCAGGTGTTTCCGTATTGATTCAGGCACTTGCATAGCGATATCCTTTCGTTGGTACTAATGTAGCTCAGGCTGTTACGAGAGATAATTCACCAATTTTTGGTGGAGCGGCATAATCTGACATTAACCCTGCAAACGTGACCTGCGCTTTTTGGGTAGAAGTTGGATACTGAGATTTGGCGTCCAGGGAAACATCCAGCGTAAGTCCCAGCGCAACAGCAATTTTTGCTATCGTTAGTAGCGTCATATTAGGTGGCGCATTAAGGATTCGAGAAATATGAGCTCTAGATACTCCCATTTCCTGAGCCAACCATGACTGATTCAATCCCTTCTTTTCAAGACACTCTAACATTTCCTCGACTACTTTAATAGAGAGTCCTTCCGCAATGAATTCTGGGTCATTAGCGTACTCCTGAGCATACCTTTTTAACGTCATATCAAGATTATGATTAACCATTTTCAGCCTCCCGGAGATAATTGTTTTTTATTGTATCTGCTTTCCTGTACTCAGTCTCGGCAACCGCCCCCTTATGGAAACCATCTATTAAGACCGTCTTTTTGTCGGGTAAATAAAAATAAATAAGGCGATCCCCTTGCCTTGATTTGAATTCCAACAGCTTCTGATACCCCTCAATAGGTCTCGATTTCTTGATATTAAAAATAGGACCATCATCGGCATGCCTTTTTAAAAGAGCAATAAGTGATTTATGCGAATCTTGTCTATTTTGTTTCACATTCTCAAGGAAGTCATTTGCGGGACAACTGCCATTATTAAGGACGATATAATATATGTCGAACTTCTTACCTGGGTACTCTAATTGTAATCTCATACTATGTTAACATATAAGTTGACATTTGTCTACCCGCGCCCGGCATTTCATTCATATGATATTATTAGGCCCCTTTGTCTTAATTGGAATTACACAGCCCATATCAGGATTAATTATCGTCTCCAGAACGGTTTTTCAATTTCCCATTATACCTTTAGGTCTATTCCTTTTAGGGTATTTTTTGCAGTTTCATAAATATTTAATGTCTGTGCTGCAAGTCTAAAAAGGGCATCATTGCTCAACTCCTTATCTTCGTCCCATCCGATTCTAAACAGAAACAATGCGGTAATCTGCCGACTACCTATCTGGTTTCTTTTCATCAGGTTTGCACCAATATAGTTGCAGCTACGGGCAACGTACCCAACGATTATTTTCTCTTCCTCAGTCGGTTTAGATGGGTCTTCAATATTGGCGCTTAGGTACGATTTAAAGGCCCTCCATCTTGATTCGTTTATGCTTGTAATAAGGACTCGTCCCAATGCTGTGTCTATTGTCATCTGTTGTCCATCGTTATCCATTGTCGCCGTTTTACCAATGACCGAATTGTACTTGTTCATAGCATCCCACACATCCAGCCTGCCATTATCCTCAAGATATTGATGGGTAAAAATAACCTGTGGGAGGATATAATAGCCCTTCTTGAATCTTTCCATCCAAGCCAAGGAAAACAATTCAAGCTGGAGGGACTGCATCTCGGTATGGAATAGATTGCGGTCAATGCCTGCAAATGACTGGTCAGCTTCCACAAGTAAGTTAAACTGAACATCAAGCAAAATCTTGTGAACCTCTTTCCCAGCTAAACTCCCACTTGTGACGGGATGAAATATTAGGTCATAATAATAATGACAATACTCTTCAATACCGAATTCTCGCTTTTTGTTGAATAACCCCATTATGAACACCCCTGAATCCTTTTTAATAGGATTAATGGTAATTATACCACCCCTGTAAACGCTTATTCCCATAAATCTAACAAGGATATATACCGTCTATAGATTTTTGGTGTAAAGGTAATTGACAGTTGTTAACCACGGTTCTACAATAACCTAATGAAGAGTGGGAGGCAAAGGTTTATAGGAGGCTTTGGTAGTAAGCAAACCCGCTGGCGTTATAAGCTGTTTTGAGCAGCAGGGAGGTGAAATGAATCTGTTTCAAAGGCATCCTAATTACACTTTGACAGCCGTTTCTATTGGTACGTTTCTTCTCACAATGACATCATGGGGTCAAGGTCACAGTGTAATAAGCTCACTCGTGCATTTAGTGAATTCATCTATCGATAACGAATTATTAAGTCGGTTAAGCCTTCCTATTTGGCTGGCATTAATGTTACCAGTGGAGGGATGGGCGCTCAGAAATAAGAAAAGGAGCATGTGGCATTTACTATGGGGAATGACTACTTTTGGATGGATTATTATTCTCTGCCTTGGCAGTCCAAAAATTGATGGGAATGAACTACAAGAATGCTTGGCTTATCTTGAAACCGAAACTGAGATTACCGCTTTCCAGACAAGGGAGGCTGACCTTTACAACAATACGTTGGTGAAATATGGCAACTCTATCGTCGAGAACCCTTTAGCTGCCAGCGAGGTATCTAACGCTGCAAAACGGCTCATGCAAGCAAGTGCTGAGGTACTTAGGCGACACGAAGCGATAACGAGCGTCCCTAAGGAGGCTTCATTAATGCAATATGCTTGGCACACGACATTTCAAGCTTACGCGGCCTGGGCAATTGCCACCACTGCGGCAATGGAAGCGACGGCTGAAGGTATGACCCCCCATATGGAATATGTGGAGCAACTCTTCAAAGAGCAACAAAAAGCATGGCGCTGGGCTCAGGATGAGGAAAAGAAATTCTTAAAGCGTCTCAAAGTGAATCCAGAGGAGATAGCAAAAATAATAACTCGTGCCACAACAGTTGGGATAGATGACGATTGGGACCTTGAGACGGGAGATTAAAGTTGAGTGGGCTCATGAGAAAGAAGTAGTCGAAGCCCTTGGCCTGCCTTGTCACGTTTCCCATCGGCGCCGCACTTTGTAAAGGGCGGTCCCCACTCCTGCCAAGTTCAACACAGGTGTAGCTCCATAGAAAAGTGAATCCCAGCCCAGGAACTGGGGACCACCCTTAAAGGC
The DNA here is from genome assembly GCA_030689845.1 of Dehalococcoidia bacterium. GTDB lineage: Bacteria > Chloroflexota > Dehalococcoidia > JACQUA01 > JACQUA01 > JAUYHV01. The sequence continues at coordinate 169 of JAUYHV010000192.1, read as the reverse complement.
CAAGACGTATGAACCTCCCAAGTAAAGTGCGGTGACGATAGCGAGCGCAACCGATGTCTCTCTTCGGTGTTTCGGGGCCGTCCACGAGCCGGCATAAATAATAAAGAATGGCGTGGTGAACGATATCACGAGACTTTCCACTGTTCTGACAGATAATATGTTCCAAAAG
>JAUYHV010000092.1 GCA_030689845.1 Dehalococcoidia bacterium | reverse complement strand
TGAAAGCACTTTTATAAGTTTCGCGGGAGCCTCTCAATTATGTCTTCATCTATGTGCCTTGATTTTTTCTTACCAGGTCAGTTTAAGAAAGAACCAAAAAGATTAATTACCGGTAGGCGGACCTTAAAAATTTGCTCAGCCTCATTTAAAGGCACGACTATCGGTAAAGTTTCTTGTTGCGTTATTGTTTTATTTCACCAGGGCGAGCAATTCTTTTTGCTTTTTCTCCATGCTGGACGACCACACGCCTTTCTCCTTGTAGTACCTTATAGCGCCGTTATGGTACGGCACAACAGGGTCATAGAGGGCCCGTTCAAGGGTCCATTCGGCGGCGGTGGGATGAACAGGTGCCAGCTCTGTATCATAATTATCGTACATAGCCTTGGTGACCTGGTAGACTATCTCGTCGCTGACGCCCGTAACGGTATAAAGCGACTGGATTTGGGCGTAAGTCGGGGTATCCACCTGCGCCGTGGGAGTGCCTGCCTTGAGAGTTATAGGAACAAGACCGGGCATAGCGCTCAGTATTTTCTGTTTTATGGTCGCTTCATGAGAGATGGGGACGGCAAACGCATTGACTGCCTTTTCCAATTCCACCTGTTTCGCTCCGCCCAGGGAGCCCACTATGACGTCTACCCGGTTTTCAATAAGGTCCCTATCGGAATCGGCACTCCGGGCATAGGTTGTAGCGGCTTTAAGGTCTTTGACGGTCAGTCCATAGGCGGCCAAAACTGCATGGGTATAAACAATCGAGCTGTCCTCTCCGGCCATTTGAACATGTACTCTTTTTCCTTTAAAGTCTGCGGGCGTTTTTATTCCCGAGTCGCCCCTGGCTGCAAAACCGAAAGGCATGGTCCAGCCTGTTGCAACCAACCTGAAGGGCTGGGGCCCCATACTGGCGAAGCTATAGGCGCCTTCAAAGCCGGCACGTATCCCATAGGCCACTATCATGGCGAATTCAATTTTTTTTTCGGCAAGCAATTTTGCCTGGGGAATGCCGCCAACGGCAGGCTCAACGGTCATGTGCATCGGTGTATGGCGGGAAACTGCCGCCGCAATGGCTGTAGCCGGGACATAGCTGGCCGAACCCGGAGGGAAAGTTCCCATGGAAATTTGGGCCGGTAAGGTGACGGGTCCACTGGTTTCAGAAGCCGGTTTAGGTGAGCAACTTATGATTACCAGACCAACTATGACTAAAACGGTGATTATTGAAAGTGTTATTCTTCTCATTGCTATTTCCTCCAGTTAAAGTATTACCCGATTATATTTTTAAGCACAAGGAAAAATTGGTCAGGTGATATGGGCTACGACTTCGATCTCAACGAGGCCGCCCTCATATCCCAATTTTGTTACACCTACCAGGGTGGCGGGAGCGCCCTCCTGGCTGCCCGGGGCGCTGCCCCAGAGTTCAGGCACCTGCTGACAGCGCCAAGCCGCCAGCTTGAGAAAAGCGTCCACGTCGGTGGTGTAGTATCTCGCGTTGACAACGTCTTTCAGAGTTGCCCCGGCAGCCTTCAATGATATTTTTACGTTCTCAATCGCTTTTAATATCTGGGCTTTCATGTCCCCCTTACCTACGGTTTTTCCTTCCTTGTCCACCGCGATGGCTCCGGCCAGGAAAATGAGGGTGCCTCCTTTAACCGTTGTCCCGTAAGAATACGGGAGATTTGTTGCCCACAGCTCGTCAGACTTTATGATTTTTCTCGGCATTGGCCCTCCTTTGCTTACATCGCCCCGTAATTTAAATGGTTAATACTGCCCTTAGTTATAAATATTATGCTTCTTTATTGTTACCTCCTTTCAACCGTAATAATATGGCATCGATGTTTTTTTTAATAATAAAAAATTAGCCTTTAAACTCGCCTGAATGGCTGTGCTATCCAAGGTAATATACGGAAGGCTCCGTTCCGTATTCGGGGTGGAGCTGGCGTCCCCTGTTGGCCCGGATTAAAACAGAAACTTCGCTGTCCGGGTCGTCCAGGTCTCCGAAAAACCTTGCCTTTGCCATGCAATTGTTAGC
>JAUYHV010000085.1 GCA_030689845.1 Dehalococcoidia bacterium | reverse complement strand
TTAAAGGGGGAAATAGAGCCTCTCCCTTTATTAAAGGGGGAAATAGAGCCTCTCCCTTTCGTAAAGGGAGATTGAGAGGGATTTGAAAGCACTTTTATAAGTTTCGCGGGAGCCTCAAATAAGGCCGGGAACTTGTATCCCTGGAAATTTCACTTTTTGATGTTTTCCCAATTATTCCAAAATAATTTCCATCTTAAAACTCAAAACGACCGCACCTGTCGCCCCGCTGTGCTATATTATTGATGCTCCCATTCCCCTTTATTAAAGGGGGAAATAGAGCCTCTCCCTTTATTAAAGGGGGAAATAGAGCCTCTCCCTTTCGTAAAGGGAGATTGAGAGGGATTTGAAAGCGCTTTAATAAGTTTCGCGGGAAGATATATTATTTGGTATAATGCTCAGCGGCTTAAAAACCGGGAAATGTTTTCGAATGGGGTGTCCATGGAAGAGTGTCAAAGCATTGCTCGCTCCGTACGCCTGACCCGAATACAGCATCTTCTACATAGCGACCATCAGGGGTTGACCACGAGTGAACTGGCCAACCTCTGCGGTGTTTGTATTCGCACCATACAGCGGGACCTTACTTCATTACAGAGTGACCTTGGCATTCCCCTTACCCAGGATGGTGACAGGTATGGCATCGAAAAAGGATACATTCTCCCGCCTGTGTCATTCTCCCTTTACGAGGCTGTAGCCCTTTTTCTTGCCTCCCGGCTTGTCCTGCGCCAGGCCGATGAAGACAACCCGCACGTTCAGACGGCTATCACCAAACTTGCCGGGGTACTGCCGGCGGAGATGAGCGCGGAAATAAAAAAAAGCATGGCTGAACTCGATAAGAAACCTTCCGCCCCCGGATTCATGGATGTCTTTGAAAAAGTCGCTATTGCCTGGACCACCCACCGCCGGCTGAAAATAAGTTACCTTTCCCTACAGAGCACAGAGGAAAAAGAATGGCTGCTGGACCCATATTTTCTGGATATGACCGGGGTGGGATATTCCACTTATGTAATTGGCCGGGGAATCCGTAATGAACGGGATGCAATTACCACGTTCAAATTA
>JAUYHV010000082.1 GCA_030689845.1 Dehalococcoidia bacterium | reverse complement strand
CCCCCCTTTTTCCACCCCTGAACGCGAAAATATTTTTTAGGAAACTTCTTCAAGACCATAACTACGGGAGTTGGGATAGCTCTCGGAGATGATGATAAGGAGCCCACCTATCACCAGGAGGCTCTTTCTTTTTTACAAAAGCCCCAAAGCCTTCCAAAGGCCCATAAAGCAACGTGTTTCTCAAATTAACCAAGAAGATAAAATGTTCAATGGGCTGGTTCCAAAATGGGAACCAATGCGACGTGAGTTTATCCCAACTTAGGTAGCACCTTTTCCAACAAACCCGAAATCTCATTGGCACATTTTACGTAGGTATTAACAGAACCGCCGATGGGGTCAGCAATGTCCCCTTCTCCCCCGGAGTATTCTTTGAGTGTCCAGGTCTTGTCATTCGGCAGCCCTTTTTTCATCCCTGCTTCCATGACCAGAATCAAATCTGCCTGCTCCGCCAAATAGGGCGTCAGTTCCTTTGCCTTATGGGAAATCAGAAGGTCTTCTCCAAACAGGCGCTTTATGGCTTCCCGGGCGTTTGGGTTAGCTCCCTTATCAGTGGGATAGCCATAGGCAGCAGAGTCAATCATGAATGCGTCGAGTTTGCCCGCTGCCTTTAGTTTTTGCTCAAGAATGACCTTCGCCATCGGCGACCGGCAAGTATTTCCAGTACAAACAAATAATATTTTCATTTTCGGACCGTTCATTGGTTGTAGCGCTATTGACCAGGGTATACCGAGACCGTGGGGTAGCGTGGTCGAACTTCCGTCAAATCAAGCAGCATTAGGACACCAATCATAGTATATATCCCAACGTAATCCCATTAACGGCTACAAATTGATAACTCGAGGAAAGCTTCTATGCCTTGGTGTGGAAAAGTCATGCTTGGTGGGCCATTGTGGACTCGAACCACAGACCCCAGTCTTATCAGGACTGTGCTCTAACCAACTGAGCTAATGGCCCGCGTAAATGGGGTGGAAACGCCAAGGCAAAGTATATCGCCCATTGAAAGGGAGTGTCAAATCTGAGATTTCAGGATAACGGGAATTCTTGAGGCGGTATCCGGTTTGCCGGCATGAGTGGTGTCAATGAGAAATGGAGGTTGTGCTGGTTTATTTGTGCCGGCCTATGGCGGATATGAGGTTCCTGAGAGGTAAGGTCAATTCGTCCAGTTTCGCCCGGACCTGGGGAAGACGGATTACCAGGAGAAAAATAATTATTATTCCATAAAGCAAAGGCAGACGAAAATCGGCTTTCACTTGCCAGGTGAAATGGGTTACGGCCAGCAGGGCAGTGAGATATACCAGTTTATGCAGGCGCTGCCAGTCGCCGCCTAACCGCTTGGCCCATCCCCGAGTGGATGTTATTACCAGGGGCAGGAGGGTTATGAAGGCGGCAAACCCCGCTATGGCAAAGCGTTTTTTTAGAACTTCCTCGAAAATAAGGGGAAGGTTGAACCCGTAGTCCAGGCCGACGAAGATGAGAAAATGCAAACAGGCGTAGCTAAAGGTATAAAGCCCCAGTATGCGCCGCAAGGGCAGCACTGCCCGGATACCGGTAATCAACCTGAAAGGAGTGCATGAAAGGGTCAACACCAGCAGGACAAGGGTGGTTTTCCCCGTGCGAAGGGTAATTTCCTGTATGGGATTTGCAGTTAATTGTCCGCGGGTGGAGTCCCAAACTATCAGTGCCGCAGGCAGCAGGGCAGCCGCATGGACCAGTATGTGGAAAATGCATTTCCGGGAAACGAACATCAGTAATTCTTTGCTAAATCAAGGCCTTCATAAAGGTTTGCGACTTCCTTTTCGTAACCATTGAAGAGCAGCGTCCTCCGTCGGCTCAGTTCGCCTATGCGTCTTTCACTCACCTGGGACCACCTGGGATGGTCCACCTGGGGATTCACGTTAGCGTAGAAACCGTATTCGTGGGGCGCTGATTTCATCCACAGGGAAACAGGCATTTCTTCAACCAGGTCTATTTTGACTATGGACTTGATGTTTTTAAAACCGTATTTCCACGGCGCCATGAGGCGGATAGGAGCGCCGCATTGGGGCGGCAGGGGTTTGCCATAAAGGCCTGTGGCAAGTATGGTGAGGTCGTGCATGGCTTCGTCAATGCGGAGACCTTCCACGTAGGGCCAGCCGAAATAATCGTCTTTCTGTCCGGGCATTTGCTTCGGATCATAAAGGGTTTCAAATCGAACGTATTTGGCCCTGGATGTCGGTTCCACTTCTTTCAGGAGTTTCGAAAGGGAAAATCCCAGCCAGGGGATAACCATGGACCAGCCCTCCACACAGCGCATCCGGTATATCCGTTCCTCCACGGGAAATTTCTTGGGTATGTCGTCCATATCAAAGGTAGCGGGCTTGTTTACCAGACCTCCCACTTTTACTTCCCAGGGAGAACTCCTGAATTCCCTTGCCCGGAACAGCACTTCCTCCTTATCGGTGGTGAACTCGTAGAAGTTGTTATAACCGATGACAGACCCGCATGGAGTCAGGGCATCGCCGAGCTCATCCATCGCATTCTGTGCTACGGCTGTTTCGCAAAAATTTATGCTTTCGCCAGGTGAAGTCAGCTCTGACTGTTTACAACCTCCGAGAAAAAGCAGGCTTCCCGTAAGCGCTCCCGCACCCACTACAAACCTGCGGCGGGAAAAATAAATGTGCTCGGGCGTTATTTCCGATGATTTGAATTTATACATACTGCCTCCAATGTTTGCCTGTGATATATTAGCCAATAAGATAAGGGCAAAGGCTGCGAATAAGCATTTCCCCGCGCCCTCTCTCCGCTGAATACCATTTTATTAAAATTATTATATATTATTCTATTCCATACTTCAGGTAACTTGTTTCCGGAATATGGTTAAGGCTAAAATAGACCTGTTAAGAATAATTATTGGGATTGAAAAGACCCCGCCCTGATGGCAAAACAGGCTTTCATGCCGAGTTAGATTCAGGTACCTTTGTGTTTTTAATATATTTATCTCGGGTAACTCTTTTCAGGAAGGACAGGAGAAAGCATGATGGATAAATCTAAGTCGGAGGATCAACTATGGATATCGTGAAACTCAGGCAAATCAACGGTTTATGGAACAATATTTATCCCTACCTGGCTTCACAGGTGATGGACACATATAAAAATGATACCGGCAAGGTCCTGGAAATAGGGCCGTTTTCCGGGGGTATATCCAGGGAACTGGCGAGGCTTTACCCCGGTCTGGAAATAGTCATCGCTGACAACTCTCCGCAGGTTATAAAGTATTTAAAAGAGGAAGTTTCAAATTCAGGGCTTTCTGGAAGGATAGATGTTCGGGTAACAGACCCGGCAAATCTTATTTTCGCCGACGGCTCTTTCGACCTGGTGATATGCAGGGGATACCTGTTTTTCATCAATTTCGGGGAACAACTTCTCCGGGAAGTATACCGGGTGGTAAAAAAGGATGGGTTGGGATACGTGGGGGGAGGGTACGGCAGTGGATGTCCCGGGGAACTGAAAGATGGAATAGGTGAAGAATCGCGGGAGTTGAACGAAAGCCTGGGCAGAAAGCACCTCTCCTTGCAGGATATCGCGAAGCTGGTAAAAGGGGCCGGCCTGGAAAGCAAGTGCAGCATAGAAGAGGATGGGGGAGTTTGGCTGAATATAAGAAAGTAATCCCGGGGGACTTAGCTAAGGCGCACGCCCAACAGCCGCCCGCCCTGGCCCAGTCCCTGGGTCTGCGGCGCGGCGATGTAATAAGCCTGGTAGGTGGAGGAGGCAAAACCAGCCTTATGTTTTCCCTGGCCGGGGAACTTGCCTCGGCGGGTAGTAGGTTCATTACAACAACCACAACAAAAATTATGGAGCCGGGGCATTTCGAAAGCCCTCTTTTAATCCTGGAAGCAGACGAAGACAAACTTACACGGGAGGTCGGTTTAAGGCTGGATGAGTACAGACATATTACTGTTGCCAAAGAGAGCTTGCCTTCGGGCAAACTGGGGGGGATCAGCCCTGAGGCAGTAATAAAGTTGTCCCGGCTGGCGTCTGTTGATTATATTATCGTAGAAGCGGACGG
>JAUYHV010000080.1 GCA_030689845.1 Dehalococcoidia bacterium | reverse complement strand
GTAGTGTCTCTAATATCTCTTTACAATTTGCAGTGCTACTGGTGTCATTCCCGCGAAAGCGGGAATCCAGAGCAACAGACTGGATTCCGGGTCAAGCCCGGAATGACAAAGATTGTAAGGCCATTTATGAGACACTACACTGGCGAATAAAATCCCGTTACAAGGCGGAGTTTGCCCAATTTGGTGGCTCTGGCATTGATTTCAGGCGCTTTGTTTTCCCCTTGAATCTCTTGGGATCTACTCTGATTATTTTTAATTCTGGGCACCACCACGTGCGGAAAATCCTATGAAAACAAAAGGTGTAATAAAAGTACTTGATAGCAGACCGACTGTTGAAGGCGCCGGCGTCAATTTAAAGAGAGTGTTCGGAAATAATGAGGTCCCCCTGCTCGACCCTTTTCTTTTACTCGATGATTTTCATTCAAATAAACCTTCCGACTATATCAAGGGTTTCCCGTGGCATCCCCACAGGGGGATCGAGACCATTACCTACGTCCTCCACGGCGAAGTAGAACACGGCGATAGTTTAGGTAACAAAGGAATAATCCATTCGGGGGACGTTCAGTGGATGACTGCGGGAAGCGGGATTATTCACCAGGAGATGCCCAAAGGAGGGCAAGGCGGATTGATGTGGGGTTTTCAGCTTTGGTCTAACCTCCCTGCATCCGATAAAATGATGCCTCCACGATACCGCGACGTTAAAAATAGCCAGATTCCCGAAGTCCTGGTTGATAATGGGGCAAAAGTAAGAATCATTTGCGGGGAATTTAATAATACCGTTGGGCCGGTCAGGGACATCGTCTCAGACCCGGAGTACCTGGATATTGAATTGCCGGCAAAAACCACTTTCACTCGTCCGGTAAAAAAAGGGCACAACATTTTCGCTTATGTAACTATGGGCAAAGCACATTTTGGTGAACGCAGCGAACCTCCGTTCCCTGAAATTACAGCCCCAATGGACATAAACATTAACAGAAACGGTTTATTCGGTCCGGAACATCTGGTCTTATTCGGTACCGGGGATGAAGTTACGATAACGACTGAAGACAGCCCTGTCAGGTTTCTCCTCATTTCAGGTAAGCCCATCGGAGAGCCCGTTGCCTGGTATGGTCCTATTGTTATGAATACCCAGGATGAGTTACGAATTGCCTTTGAAGAATATCAAAACGGGACTTTTATAAAATAAAACAAACGTTTTATTCATAACTTCCTCAAAGCAATTTTCCCCCGGGTATCCCTCGATAAAACGGGCTCCGCTCCGCCTTTATTATTCTACATTTACGTTTCAAAGTGCTATAATGATTTTTTGCCTACCTCTCACTTTTCCTTTTAAAAAGCATGAATATTATTGAAGTCAAAGACCTTTCCAAATGGTTTGGACAGCTAAATGCCGTAAATAATGTGTCGTTCAACGTTGCAGAGGGGGAGGTTTTCGGCTTTCTCGGCCCAAACGGGGCAGGGAAAACCACGACGATAAACATCCTGTGCACCTTATTGCGGCCTTCCGGAGGCTCAGCCTTAGTCAACGGCTTCGATATTATAAGGCACCGCAACAAGGTAAGAAGCTCCATCGGCCTGGTTTTTCAGGACCCTACCCTTGACGAATACCTGACAGGAGAGCAAAACCTGCGTTTCCACGCTTATGCCTATAATGTTCCCGGGAGTATAAGGGAAAAACGGATTAATGAGCTTCTGGACCTGGTTGGACTCTCGGACCGCCGGAAAAGCAAAGTACAGACATACTCTGGCGGGATGAAACGAAGGCTGGAACTTGCCCGGGGTCTCCTGCACCGCCCAAAAGTTCTTTTCCTGGATGAACCCACTCTGGGACTTGACCCCCAGACGCGAAGACATATCTGGGAGTACATCCACAAGCTGCGCCGTGAAGATAAATTAACAATATTCCTGACGACGCATTATATGGATGAAGCCGAGAACTGCGATTGCATTGCCATAATCGACAACGGCCAATTAATTGCCATGGATACCCCTGACCATCACAAGGACTCTCTGGGGGGAGACCTGGTAACACTTAAGTCAGAAAACAACGATTCAGCAGCCGTTGAATTGAAAGAAAAATATAATATCTCCCCTGAAATTCACAACGGCAATATTTGTTTTTACGTTTCTCAAGGGGAGAAATTCCTGCCTGATTTTGTCCGTAGTTTTCAAAATCGCCTTCTCTCCATCAGCATCCAAAGGCCTACCCTGGATGACGTTTTCCTGCACCTTACCGGTCGGGCAATCAGAAATCAGGAGGCAGATTCCCTGGATCGCATGAGGAATATGATAAGGGGAAAGAGATAACCGGTGCGGGAAATTTACCGCGGTACATGGGTTATCGCCTACAGGGAATTGCTTCGGTTCGTTCAGGAACGCTCCCGTATTCTGTCCTCTTTCGGTATGCCCCTTCTCTTCCTGGTAATCTTCGGCGCCGGGTTTAACAGGATAGTTGGAACTCTCGCACCAGGAGTGGACTTTATCAAGTTCATATACCCTGGAATTGTCACTATGACGGTCCTTATGACCTCAGTGTTCACAGGCCTATCCGTTGTCTGGGACAGGGAATTCGGTTTTTTAAAAGAGGTAATGGTAGCACCTCTGAGCCGCACGGGAATCGTGCTGGGCAAAGCTGCCGGCGGCGCTGCTGTTGCCGTAATACAGGGAGTCATTATGCTAATTCCGGCACCATTCCTCGGCATAAAACTAACACCCCTTTCCATATTACAGATCATAGTGCTGCTCATCATAATCTCACTATCCCTGGCCAGCCTGGGTATTTTAGTGGCATCGCGTATGCGGTCCCAACAAGGGTTCCATATCATAGTCCAGTTAATAGTTTTTCCGTTGATTTTTTTATCCGGTATTTTCTTCCCCGTTAACAGTGTGCCCGTTTGGCTCCAGATTATCTCAAAGCTCAATCCTATGACTTACGGAGTTGATGCCATCCGCCAGTTGTTCCTTGTTAATAACTTATCCAGTGCAGCCGGAGGGCTGGGCGAAACTAACTCCATTATTGGTATAACCGTTTTCGGCCATACGATGAGCGTTCTGGAAGATTTAATCGTGATTGCGGTAATAGGGTCAATCACGGTCGTTGCGGCTACCTGGGTTTTCGGAAAACAAGAATAGGTAGTTCCCTACCCAATCCTTGATTACCACGTCAGCCGGCAATTCGCTTAATTATTTTTTCATGAAAACCACCAAGGGGAAAGGTTCTTGGCGCGAAAGTGCAGATGGTCACATTTTTTCACAGGGAAAGACCCCTTGCCTTAAAAGACGAATTTAATATATCCCGGTAATAATATTTTTTATGACTACTGATCAAAAACGCAACAAACTGTTTTTCGGCTGGTACATAGTAGGCGCCAGCTTTATTATCACGTTGTATACCGGCGGCATTGTCCATTTTGGTTTCACTGCCATCATCGAACCTATGGCGGAGGAATTCGGCTGGAGTTATGCCAAAATATCCCTTGCCTCGTCACTTCGAGGATTTGAAATGGGTCTCCTGGCGCCGGTAATGGGCATTTTTGTTGACAGATTGGGGCCTAAGAAATTGTTATTCATAGGGGGCTTGACTATCTCTGCCGGGTTTCTTCTTTTAAGCAGGGTTTCCTCTCTTACAATGCTGTATGTCGCTTTCATCACGATTGCCATGGGCACGAGTACCACCACGGGAACAGTTTTAATGACTTCGGTTGTAAACTGGTTCCGGCGGAGGGTGGGTCTGGCAACCGGTATCCTGGCCAGCGGGTTCGCCCTCGGGGGAGTCATGGTTCCGGTAATAACCCGCCTGATCGATAATTACGGCTGGCGCACAGCCATGGATATTGTCGGCATCGGCGTGCTGGTAATTGTCTTGCCACTGTCATTTCTGGTGCGCCATAAGCCCGAGCAATACGGTCTTTTCCCGGACGGAGAGAAATCCAGGATAATTGAAGAAAACAACTCGCATACGGGAGTTCCATATCCGGAAAGTAAAATTTCACCCGGGCAGATTGTAAGAAACAGGATTTTCTGGCATATAGGCCTTGCGGCGATGTGCCATTCCCTTATTGCAAATGCCATCGTTACCCACATGATGCCCTATTTGAGCAGCGTTAATATATCCAGGTCTTTTTCAAGCATGGTGGCGCTGATTTTACCCTTGATGAGCATCGGGGGACGTCTCGGCAGCGGCTGGTTTATTGACAGGCTCGGCAGTAAAAAGGTGTTCGCGGCCAGCTTTGCCTTTATGACTGTGGGCATACTGCTTTTCAGCTACATTGACTCCGCCAGGATGTGGCTCCTGCTGCCGTTCATTCTTATCTACGCCATCGGGTGGGGAATAACCGTGACCACAAGGATAACCGCCATCCGGGAGTGTTTCGGCCGGGCAAGATTCGGAACCATCACGGGCTTTATATCAGGGATCATGATGGTAGGAAACGTTACCGGCGCCCCCATTGCCGGATGGGTTTACGATACATGGGGAAGTTACAGAGGAGCATGGCTCAGTTTCGCTGCTGTAGCTCTGGCAGGGATGATTATGGTATTAACTCTCCCCTCGTCCAAGCCCGGAAAAAATATCTAACGCCGTTGGAACTGTTTAAAATTAGCCACTCAAAACTCCTTGACCTGGTCTAGTGTTTCATAAATGGCCTTACAATCTTTGTCATTCCGGGCTTGACCCGGAATCCAGTCTGTTGCTCTGGATTCCCGCTTTCGCGGGAATGACACCAGTAGCACTGCAAATTGTAAAGAGATATTAGA
>JAUYHV010000188.1 GCA_030689845.1 Dehalococcoidia bacterium | reverse complement strand
ATTTTGTGCGCTCCTTACCTCCGTCGTTAACTTTTACTTTTTTATAGCCGTAAGGTGGCCGGGAAGAAAGGTAAAATCCCCTTGAAGCGCTTTCTCTCATTCCCCGTGTCACCTCCTCACCGAGGTTTTCCGAATAAAACTCATCGATACACTCGATGATAGCCTGCATCAACCTGCCCGTGGGAGTATCATCAAAGGGCTCGGTAATAGATACCAGTTGCACGCCGCTCTTTTTCAGCAGGGCCTTATAGACGATGGAGTCCTCGCGGCTGCGGGCAAAACGAGAGTATTTGTAAACCAGGATCAGTTCAAAGGGCTTTTCATGGCGTTTTGCCAGGGAAATCATATCCCGGAATTGAGGCCTATAGGTAGTACGGCCGCTTTCCGCCTGGTCGATGAACTCCCGTACGATCACGTGATTATTCCTCGCGGCATAGTCCCTAAGGGCTTTCAGCTGGGCTGAAACCGATAGATCAACGTCTTGTCTGTCTGATGATACCCGAACATAAAGGGCTGTATTCATTATTGCTTCTCCTTTCAAAAAACCGGCTTACGGCAGATCATAGGGGGCAGTACCTGCATCGCCCTGGTACTATCCGCCTGAGCTTAATTATCAGCAGTTCTTCGTGCAGTTTCCGGTCAAGACGGCCGATTTCTTCATTCGTCTTGCGCAATTTGCCATACTCTTCCCAGGAAGTGATATCGTGCTCCAGGGAATCAATGATTTTCCTCAGGGGACGAAGATACTTTTTGGCGTCCTCTCTTTTTACGGTGGCCATTCGTGAAGAACCGTAACACAGTTGCCCTTTTCCTTGTCCGGCAGGTTCAATCAACAAATTGTCTTCTAAGGTAAGCCCACTACCTCCGATAGACCACTGACCTACCTGGTAATTTAGAGCATTAATTATACCCGGTACAACTTCGGAAAGACCTGCCGACAGAAGCGGAGCAAGTCTCCGTTCCGCTCGTACAGCTTTTTCTATTTTTTGTTTTACATTCATCATGATTTCCGCATTTTCCCTCTGCAGGTTCCGCGTACTGGCCAGATAGTTCCATATTGGTGAGCGGGGCAAATGCTGGCGCAGGGCAGCTTCCATAACTTCGTCTTCCGCCGGAGGTGGAGGGCTGATGAAACTCCTGATCGATAGGGGGTCCAACCTCGCAGCGAAGTTACACAGGTCTTCATAGTGACGCTCCAGGGCCGTTCGTAGAACGGTTGCCCTGGCATCCTTTAGTTCTCTTTCCTGCTTTGCCTTTTCAATGTGAATGCGGACCGTACGGACATCGCAAAAGTCCTTTTGGGCAATTTGGGGCGCTGACTCACCGGCTTCACTTCGCCGTAGCCAGTTCCAGCGCTGTTCCGGTAAAATCGAGGGTTTTTTTGTTCTTTTTGCCATGATGTCTCCCCTGATACGTAAAATTGCATTATACAGTGATATTAGCATAACTGGATTGTGCTGTCAAGTGTTTATATACGCACTATTATATGGCTATTAATGCTCCAGATGGTATTTACAAGTCTTATTAATGGATATATTATACACTAACCATGCAAGATATTGTTTGCAACCCAGAACCATCCAGCAAAGATGATGTTTGCCAAACATCGTCGAATGGCTTGCGTATACTGGCCAGGATTATAGCCAGGTCTTATTCAAAGAAACTTTTGCCTCAGGGTTGCAAAACAGCTAATGGGTCGTACCCATCAAAAGGAAACCGGCAGCCCACTGAGAAACGGGGTGACATTAAACGATAATGAAAACATATCTCGAACCTCACGAAATAACCGCATTAGAAGCGGAAGCGGGTAATCCCAGGGACCGCCTTCTCATCAGGCTCCTGTTCCACCTTGGTTGCCGGGTCTCCGAAGCCTTGGGTCTTACTGTCGAAGATGTTGACCTGGAGGGGGGCACAGTAGTCATTCAGCATCTTAAGACACGCCTGAAACTGTCATGCACCGGGTGCGGACACAGTCTTGGGCGAAGCCATACTTTTTGTCCCGGGTGCGGAGGTAAGATCGATAAGGTTAAAACCGAGCAACAGCACCATCACCGCCAGAGGGTACTGCCCATCGACCCTAATACCTTGAGCATCCTGAGGGAATACATCGAGCGCGGCGGTCCAGTTCTTCGAGGTGGCAAGAGGCTGATTTTTGGCATTAACCGCCACCGGGCCTGGCAAATTATCACGGAATGTGCCGGGAGAGTTGGTCTGCCCAAACTAATCAATCCCGAAACTGGGAAAGTACACAACGTCAGCCCACACAAGTTAAGGGATGCCTTTGCCACCCACGCGGTGAAACTGAATGATTCCGGCGACGGCCTGCGCCTCCTGCAGGAGCACCTGGGACACACCTCATTTAACACCACCGCGAAATACCGTAAAGTTGCCGGTGAGGAACACAAGGCCTGGTACGAAAAACTGTGGACAAACGGGGAAGGGAAAAAGCAGGGAGGCTTCTCCGCCCATCCGGCGGCGGCCGGGTCACCCGGGAATTTCTCCTCGGCCACGGCCCATAAGGTTCACCAATGATAGATCCTGACACCGGTACCCACCAGTCTGATATATTTCATTACTACAAGATTGCTCTACTGAAAACTACCCCCCCCTGGACAACGCCGCCAGATATCAAGAATGCCTGGACTCTAAGCCGTGAACATACTGATAGAATGATTGATATCTATATTTAATCATTCTGCTAATAAGTCAACGGGCTGTCGCTGCCGCTAATTTACCATCGATTTTCCCAACTTAAGGAATCACTGCCCTCTAGCTGCTCAGAGGCGGTCCGCCTTACCCACACCGGCATTGCAGCCGGACAGGTCAACTCATGCAACCCCCATCTGGTTCTTCACGGTCATGGGCCGGTCGACGGTCCCCGGACCCGCGATGTATTTTCAGCCCATAAAATCTATAGAAAACCAGTAATTCATGGCAGACAGGTATTGGCAACGTTAATAACGGTCTTCACAGTAACACAGTAAATTTATAAAAGGTTGCTAACAAGCTTTTGTGCTATAATTAACACAGTGTACTGTACACTGTGTAACATACTGTGTTCACGAAGGAGGAGTACTATGCCAAAATTATCCCAGGCGACTCTTGAAAAAAGGTTTCAATGCGGTTATTGTGCCAAGACTCTCAGGTCCAGACAGGGGCTTTCCGGGCATATCCAGTTTAAACACATGGACTTCTTCAAGCCTTTGAAGAAGGTTAAACGGGTTGACAAAAAGGATGATATGGGTTTCTTTACGTCCAAAC
>JAUYHV010000057.1 GCA_030689845.1 Dehalococcoidia bacterium | reverse complement strand
GTGTTTCAGATAGAGCGGACCCGTATTGAAGAACTCAGGATGCCTGCTTACAGGAACAGGCCTGAGGAACCGCCCCCAATGAGAGTGGCGCCCGTGATTATTGCCGTGGTTGGAGACAGGAGAACGGTGCAGGCCAGTGTTTTATATTCCAATTTTGTTTTCGGTGAAGGCGGACCGGGAGCGGTTTTCCAGAAGAATATGGGCAATGTAACGGAACTTCTCTGCCTCGCCGCCGCCGCCAGGGGTCTTGGAGCCCAGTGGGCCAGCGTTAACAGCAGTTGGGAAGGTTCTTTGAAGCAACTGCTGGATGTTCCTGAAGACCTGGTCATCCCGACCCTGATTCCCATCGGCTATCCTGATTATAAGGTGCCTCCTCCCTACCGGCGGAAGCTCAAGGACCTGGTGCACAATGAGAAATACGACCGCTCGCGTTACAGGACCGGAGAAGACATTTATGATTTCCTTATGGAACTACGTAAACGCACCCGGGAAGCATACGCCCGGGGAGTGTAGTACCCTTAAGACTCCAAAGTCACCCGGGGGTTACCAAATAACATCAGTTTTGTAGCAAATATTTTGAAGGAGGGTAAATACCACAATAGAGAACAAATTATAAACCGTTGAAAACCCATTTTATAAACTCGTTATAAAGTTAGATCCACCAGGTGCATCTAATAAAAATGAAAGGAGCAATATGATGAGAAAAAAATTCAGTGTATTTTTACTTGTTTTGATGGCAGCGGTCGTCATACTCGTACCGGTGGTTGCGTGTAAGCAGGCTGCGGCCCCCACTGCTGCTCCCACTGCCGCGCCGGCCCCTGCCCGTACTGCTGTTGTAACTCCCAAGCCCCCTGATCCCTGGGAAGAGCTTGTAAAGGCAGCGAAAGCGGAGGGTTCATTAACCCTTTACACCACCGCAATCGCCCCCCTGGTAACCCCCCTGCAGGAAAATTTCGGGAAAAAGTACGGCATTAATCTCGAGTTCGTCCAGGGAAGGCCTACAGAGGTACAAGCCAAAATCAAAGCCGAAAGAAACGCCGGGATATTTCTTGCCGATGTCGGTCACCTGGGCGAAACGACCAGCACGATAGATGTCAAACCCCAGGGGTGGATAATACCGGTTGAGCCCCTGTTATTTTTACCGGAAGTTAAAGACCCCGGTAACTGGATAGGGAACAAACTGCCTTATACCGATAAAGAAAAGTACGTTCTTATGTTCGTGCAAATGGCCATTCCCCACGCAGTTGCCAACTCGGATACCGTAAAAGAGGGACAGCTCACCTCTTTTCTGGACCTGCTAAAACCCGAGTGGAAAGGGAAGATTGTATTTTCTGATCCTGCAATCTCAGGTACGAGTCCTAACCTGCTGACAGCTTTTTATGAACATTTTGGCGAAGCAAAAGCCATGGAAATATTTCAGCAGCTTAAAGCCCAGGAACCTGTCATTACGCGGGACCAGAGGCAGCTACTGGAATGGGTTGCCAAGGACAAGTATCCCATCGGGCTCGGCCAGAGCATGTCCCTGTTCAGCGAGTTCAAAAGAGCGCAGGCTCCCGTACGGACCTTGAATTTTAGCGAGCCGAGATTTATTTCCGGCGGACCCGGAAATCTTGTTATTTTCGATAAGGCTCCTCATCCTAATGCTGCAAAACTTTATGCTAACTGGCTGTTGTCCAAAGAGGGCATGACCCTGTGGTCCACCATCACCGGGTGGCCTCCTACGCGAAAAGATGTCCCGACCGGTCACCTCGACCCTGAAAGTATACCCAACGCTAATGACATATTTCCTACTGAAGACCACTTAAAACTGCGGTTGGTAGTAAGAAAAATTGGGGGAGATTTATTTAAAGAGTAAAATAGCCCTCGCAATAGGTTTATAAAAGTGAGTGCCCGGTTTATGTGGCTGTCCGGCCAGGTGAACCGGGCATTTGTTTAAAAGGGAAAAAATGGCTTCCAGGCTTCAAGACAAAATTGCAATCGTGACAGGGTCTGGTTCGGGTATCGGCCGTACGACGGCGCTGCTGTTTGCAGCAGAGGGCGCCATGGTTGTGGTCAACGACAGGGTTGATGCGGCTGGCAGGGAAACCGCGGACATAATCAAGGAAAGCGGAGGACAAGCCTGTTTTATCTTTGGAGACGTCTCGGATTCCGGCAGCGCTCAAGCGGTTGTCAAGCAGGCAATAGATGCCTTTAGCAGGGTTGATATCCTGTTCAACAACGCCGGTGGAAGCCAGGGGGTAAAGGGCGCCCTGGGCGATACGGATGAAGAAGATTGGGACAAGGTAATGAAAGGCAACGTCACGGCAACCTTTTTGATGTGTAAATATATCTTACCTTTCATGGTAAAAAACGGGCGCGGCTCCATTATCAACATGGGGAGCCAGTTCGGAGTGGCAGTCGTCCCGTCCTTTGCGGCTTATTCCACAGCCAAAGCGGCGGTTATTCATCTTACAAAGCAGATGTCCCTGGACTACGGCCGGTATCAGATCCGGGCTAACTGCCTTTGCCCGGGGCCAATATTGACCCCGGGGCACGACAGATTTCTTCGCTCAAAACCTGACTATGAAAGTGCCATAAGTGAGCGTAATGCTGCGGTAGCCCTGGGCCGGATGGGACTGCCCGAAGATGTAGCAAACGCTGCTCTTTTTCTTGCATCTGACGAGTCGGCCTATTTCACCGGTTCGGTACTTGTAATTGACGGCGGGTATGATGCGCGTCTGTGCTCTGCCTGACAGCTATTTTTTATCAGTTGTTCCCCGGTAAATATACCGCCCGGGTGAACCCAGCCCTTTTTCTTCATTCCACAGCAGGGCATTGAAGTTTTTGCCTGTGATCCCGGAGGAATCATCACAGGCCAGGTAGACGGCCAGGGGAACGACAACATCCACGGTTAACATTTCTTTACTGTCTATAAGGTCGTGCTCAAGACCCAGCCTTGTGGCCACGGGCCCCCCGGGCCCCATGGTATTTACACGTATATTAAACGGCGCTCCTTCTTCGGCAAGGGTTTCCGTCAGGTTGTTAACCGCCGCCTTGGCGGCAGAGTAAACTCCGTAACCCGCACTTCCCCGTTTACCTTTGCCGCTGGATACGTTAATTATTACTCCGCTTTTTTGACCTTCCATGGTTGGGAAAACAGCCCGGGCGCATAAAAAAGTCCCCGTGAGGTTTACATCGATCACATTCTGCCAGGACTTTAAACTCAGGTTCTTAACGGGGACGAGATACGAATCAAAGGTACCCCCTGCATTGTTAACGAGGATGTCTATCCTGCCGAATTCAGCCAGCGCTCTTTCCGCCATATCGTTTACATCTTTTTCCCTGGCGACATCCGTGTGAGTTGCCAGACCTTTTCTTCCCAGTGATTCGATTTCCAGGACGACTGCCGTGGCGTCTTTATAGGAAATGTCGGCTACCACCAGGTTTGCTCCCTCTTTAGCGTAAGCCAGGGCGATTTCACGGCCGATGCCCGTGCCGGCGCCTGTCACAACAGCTACTTTGTCTTTGAGTTTCACCGCCAACTCTCCTTCTTTCAAATGTTATCCGGGGGACGTCTGAAAACGATGGTTTTATTTCCCTGAATTTCCTGTCATAACGCTCCGCGGATAGATTGAGTCAAGGCAAGACAGGATTTGCATAATCTACCCGGCAAAAAATACCACCGTTTTCAAACCAGTGGAGCGTATATGCCTGCTTTTAGAATGGAATAACGGACAAAGAAACCCCCAACGAGTTCGCAGGCTACTCCAGTGGTTATCCATACCGGTGAAACATGGAAAAAATAAGCGTAAAAGGCTGTAACCAGGGGTATGATAATGCCGAAAAGCAAAACGCCAAACATAAAAAATGGCGCAACCTTTCCCTTGAGGAGTTCCAATACCGATTTTTTACCCCCTGGTGTGCTGTAATACCCGATCCAGAGGTAAAACACCAGGAGGATGGCGGCAGTTACCAGTAGTACCCGAAGGAGGGTTTCAGTTGTAGCTAACAGGGAAGCCGGTCCTCCGCTCGCTGCCAGGATCCCCGCTGCAAGACCCGCGCCGCCCAGTAAAGAATATACTATGAAAAGGGCCGGCATTAAAGCCGTATTCCAGATGGGTATGGCATTTACCACTCCCAAGGCAAACCCGGTGTAAGCGATCAGGCTGATGCCCCCTATCAGGACAAAAACGGTAATAAGGGAGTTATTGGAATTCCAGGGTAAACCGGGAGCAACGGCGGGAAGCAGTTGCAGAAAGGCGAAGATAACGAACAGGGTTATGGCTATGAGACCCCGGGAAATCCATGAGTTCTGCGGTTTCAGGAATCCCCGCCAGAATCTCCAGGGCTTGCCCAGGTATGCCAGGTGCGTGGAACTTTTACCCAGGGCTACAATAAGGAAACCGGTAATCATTCCGGGCAGGTAGAAATCCAGGTAAAGGGATACGAGGTACAGACCGCCTCCGAGTCCTCCCAGAAAAAAAGCCAGAACGAGCAAAAAACCTTTTTTTTCAACCCATTCCCTCTGGAAAGTGAAATCGGCCATAAAGGTTGGATCTATCATGCCTTACCTCTTTTGAAAATGATGGTTTAGTACAGATAATAAACGCTGGGGTCGGTGCCTAATTCCTGGTGAAGTTGCAGCCCGTTTCGGACCCTTATTAATTGCGAAACTTCGCTGTTTGGGTCGTCCAGGTCGCCGAAAAAGCGGGCTTTGCCTATGCAGTTGTTAACGCAGGCCGGGGTCGCATCCCTGTCAACTCCGGGTCTCTGGCCGTTGCCGGCAGCCTTGTCTATCCGTTCCTGGCAGAAATTGCATTTCATCACCACGCCAACCTGCTGCTCCCTGTATCCGATTTCCTCGTAAGGAGTCGGACCTTGCCCGGGGAAAAAATACCTGAGTTTATCATTAAAATGTCTTGCTCCATAGGGGCAGGCCATCATGCAATAGCGGCATCCCATGCATTTGGAATAGTCTATGGTGACCAGGCCGTCCTCCCTTTTTTCCGTTGCCCCTGTCGGGCATACCTTTACACAGGCGGCGTCCCGGCAATGATTACACAAAACAGGCAATATGCTCCTTTGAACCGCCGGGTACTCCCCGCTTTCTTTAAACAGCACTCGCGCCCACAGCATACCCGGAGGCAGGCTATGTTCCGCCTTGCAACTCACGGTACAACCTGTGCAGCCAACACACTGTTTTAAATCAATAACCATTCCGTATCGGGTCATTTATTTCTCCCTGACTTTGTATACCATGGCTTTAACGGTTTGCCCCTGCATGTTACTCATGAAATGATCGGTCCAGCTGTGGCGGATGGGAGAAAGCGTAACCTGGCTAACCCTGCCTGTCTCTTTTGATCCCGGTGCCGCCCACTGCCCGAACTGTCCAGGAATAAGCAATGTATCGGGGCGAATACCCTCGGTAAGTTTAACTTTCCTCTTGACTTTGCCGACTTCCGACTCAACACATATTTCATCCCCGTCTTTAATGCCTTTTTGTTTTGCCGCTTTGGTGTTCATATAAATGTCCTGCTGACCCGCCATCAAATCTGCCGCTTCAATTAACCAGGGACATTCGATATTGCTGCCCCAGGAGAACTGGGCGTTCCGGACGGTGGTTACGTAGAAATCATATTTCTCGGGCATTTCCTCCATAACGTTGGGGAAAAAGGTAGGAAGAGGCAAATATTCTTTGGTGGGCCACCAGTCCACCCCTACTTTTTTCAGGTTGGCAGCCAGTTCTTCCCCGGTTATTTTAACGTGTTCCATGTAAGGGAGGGGGTAGCGCAATTTCTTGTCTACCATCTCTAAATGGACGTCATATTGATAGGTTACCGGAACGCGCTTTAGATACCCTCCGTTGCTGCGAAACCACTCCAGGTCGCACTCCCCGCCGCTGACTGATTTGCAAAAACGGTCCATTATCTCCTCCCAGGTGTACCTTTGACCTGCCTGAACCTTATTCTCGCCGTTCAACGCGAGTTTTTCATTTATGGCGGCATTGTATTCATCCAGGAACCCCATGCGGCTTGCCAGTTCCGTTAAAATCTCGGATATTTCCATGGTATCGTTTACAGGCTCGACTGCCGGCTGGCGTAACAGAACACCCAGGAACCTTCGGGCAGTAGCGCTCCTGACATAAGTCGCCAGGTCATATCTTTCCAGGTCGAGATGTTCCGGCAGGACGATGTCTGCCAGTTGGGTCATCTCATCCGGTAAGTACGAAAAGGACACTATAAATGGAATGCGACGGAGGGCTTCAAAGATTATCTGGTGTTCACCCACAGCAGTTAATGGATTGCAACGGTATCTTATCAACGCTTCGGGCGGAGCCGGTATGGGAAAATTTTTCGGGGGTTCGACGAGATGGCGGTAAGCCAGGTGCCTCGGGTGGGCCAGGGCATAAGCTTTGGAATAGGGCAGCAGTGTTTCAGCACCGCTGTAAGAGACGGGTGGCCAGGTAAAAGGAAAGGAAACAAGGTTGGTCATACCGTCAGGTCCCGGGGAAATACCTATGCCCGTATTAATTCCTGCACCCGCTGCCGTTCTTCCGCCTCCATGACCTCCGGGTACCTCCAGCCCTCCTACCAGGATCGCCAGGATATGTTGCGACAAAGCGCACTGGTAAGAAAGCATTTGGCCGGTGACACCCCTGCCTAATTTTATGGCGACAGGTCTTAAAGGAAGTGTCACTCCATCAATCTGGATTGTACTTCCTATCCGGGCCGCCTCGATGTATTCCGCGGCAATCCTGCGGGTTGTCACGGCCGCAATATCGGTAATACCTTCAGCCCACTCAGGGGTGTATCCTGCGACGTGGTCCTTCAACTTTTGCAGTGCAGGACGGGCTTCCCTGCCATCACCTAACTGGTATGTGCCTTCAAGAGCGAGATCCCGGGCACCTGGATCATCGTAAGGCCGGGCTTTCTCGGAGCCTTTGTCCCAGACGAGGATTTTGCCGCTGCTGTCGCGTATAAAATACCCGTCGTTCCCAACAAGGTATGGAGAATTGGTCAGCGTCTTCAAATATTCGGCATCATACCTGTTTAAATCGTGGAGTATCACATGGATTAAGGCAAGCATAAAAGCTATGTCCGTGCCGGGTTTTATCGGCAACCATTCATCGGCTTTACCAGCAGTCAAAGAAAAAACCGGGTCTACCACCACAACCTTCATGCCCCTTGCCCGGGCATCGTTATAAAGCACTGTCTCCGGGGCGCCTCCGGAGGCAGCAGTATTGTATCCGAAATGGATAAGGTAATTGCAATAAACCGGGTCAGGCTCGCAATGGAATCCGCCGTGAACAAGATTACCGAAGACGTGCTCCGCCATGTCGCAGCGAATGCTACCACCGCTGCCAAGGTACTGGGTTGGGCCGTAAGCCTGCAAAAAAGCATCCCAGGTTCCGGCATTGGTGAATATCTGCGGACCAGGAGGGGCAACGGATAACCTGTTAGTATCTGTTGCCCTGATTTTCCCCAGCCTGTCGGCAACAGTACCCAGCGCTTCATCCCAGGTGATTTCTACGAACCCGGGGTCCACGTCCCAGTCTTTTTTCGGGTTAGTCCTCTTCATGGGGCGTTTTACACGGTTTGGATTGTAGAGTTTTTGGATCATGCCATAGGACTTGGGACAAACCCGTCCCTGGCTGTTAGAAAACCGGTCAAATCCCACCCCTGTTATATTTCCCTCCAGGTTTACCGCTACCCCGTTCTTGACTTCCACCCGAACCGGACATGGGCCTTTGGTGCAGTTCCTGCAAACGGTGGGGACCCACCTGCTGTTATTCTCCATGTTGTCGTTTCCTTCTTGCCGAAAAAATAAAAGAAAACATGCCTACCTGCCTCTTCCCATCTGGATATTCCCTATCATACGGTATGTTAATTTCCAATGAATCTATCACCGTTTACCGGCTGACAAAGAAAGAACCCGCCAGACCGGTTCATACCCTGTTGAATCTCTGCCAAAATGAAAAATTTCGTGCCCATAGTATATCCAATTGTTGAGCTTCATGCAAAACAGGGAATTTAACCGGTACATGTTTCTTTTAGCAGAATAATATCTTAAATTGGGAAGAGGAGATGGGTAGTGACTTCTCCACTTGATCCCCGGATTAACGGTTTAGAGGGAACAGGTGAGAATATCATTGTAATAAATATACAGGGTTTTTAATGATATAATGTGGGAAATTAACCGGAAGGATCCACCGATAGATACCGGGTTCATTGAAGAAATCCTGCGAGGGGTAAAAGACGGGTCCATTAGCCTTGATGAGGCTATGGATGTTCTGCGGAAGCTACCCTATGAAGACCTCGTGTTCGCCAAGCCGGACCACCACCGCGCCCTGCGCCAGGGTTTTCCGGAGGTAATTCTGGCGAAAGGTAAATCCCCCGGACAGGTTGCCGAAATTGCCTCCCATTTGAAAAAGCATAACGACAGGGTAATGATAACCAAGGCCGGCGATGAGGTTTTTCAGGCGGTAAAAAGGGTTCTGAATAGCGCTATTTATAATGAGGCGGCCGGGATAATAACCTTTAAACATGGGCGGGACAGGAAGCCGTTGCCGGGGGTACTCGTAGTCAGTGGTGGGACTGCCGATATTCCCGTAGCAGAAGAGGCGGCAATAACTGCTGAAGAAATGGGGAATGAAGTTGAACGAGCTTATGATGTTGGTGTGGCTGGAATACACAGGCTGCTGGACAAAATACCCCAGTTACGTAAAGCCCATGTTATCGTGGCTGTTGCCGGCATGGAGGGAGCCCTGCCGAGTGTAATCAGTGGACTAATCTCAGTGCCCGTAATTGCCGTGCCAACCAGCACGGGCTATGGTGCGAGCTTCAACGGAATCGCTCCCCTTCTGTCCATGTTAAACAGCTGTGCAGCGGGCGTTTCTGTAGTAAATATCGATAACGGTTTCGGTGCAGGGTACGTGGCCGCGTTGATAAACAGGGCATTTAATCAACGCGGCGCCGTTACCCGAACAGAAAAGCCCTGATTGGTAAACTTATACGGAGGCAGCCAAGGGTTCCACAGGCTCTATAATTTCCTCCGTTTCACCGGGCAGTGCTGGTGGTATCTGTTGAGCAAGGGCATATTGGGCCGGAATTAATTTCCCGATGATAACGTTTTCCTTGAGGCCCCTCAACTTATCTTTTTTACCGAAAACAGCAGCTTCTGCCAGGACCCTGGTTGTTTCCTGGAAGGAAGCGGCTGCCAGCCAGCTATCGGTATTCAACGATGCTCTGGTAAGGCCGAGGAGAACAGCCTGAGCCGTTGCCGGTTCACCCCCCTGTGCCAGAACCTTTGCATTGATGTCCTCGTATTCGAAACGTTCTTTTAATTCCCCCGGTAACAGATCCGTATCTCCTGAGGTCTCGATCCTGACTTTGCTTAGCATCTGCCTGACTATCGTTTCAATATGCTTACTGTTAATGTTCACACCCTGGGACCGGTAGACCTTCTGGACCTCGCTTACAAGGTATTCCTGGACCTTTTCCCTGCCCTGGATCCGCAGTATATCCTGGGGATTAATGTGTCCTTCCGTTAGCTGTTCCCCGGCAAGGACACTCGCACCGTTTTCCAGTTTACTATGGGCTGCAACCGGTACAGGATATTCTCTTTCATCCTGCTCTTCGTACGTTATGCTCAATTTATCATTTTCAATTTCGGCTATGCCTTTAACGCGGGCTACAGGTGACTGCTGGTCGAAACCTGTTATCAGCTCGGTTTTAGAGGACTTCTTTTCTTTGGTTCTGCTGTCCGCTGCCAGTGTGGTTCCAGGAAGGAGTTCTTCACCGTTTTCGACTGTCCAGTGATGACCTGCTGGTAAGGTGTATTCATCTCTGAAAAACTCGGTATTGGTGACCCTGATTTTACGGCCTTCTTCCGATGAGATTATTTCCACGGTGCCGTCTATTTCGGAGATAATTGCCTGGCCCTTGGGTACGCGGGCTTCAAACAATTCCTCTACCCTGGGTAAACCGCTGGTAATATCGATGCCGACAACCCCACCGGTATGGAAAGTTCTCATTGTAAGCTGAGTTCCCGGTTCTCCGATACTCTGGGCTGCGATAATACCTACTGCCGTGCCCATAGCCACCAGCTTCTGCTGCGACAGGTCCCATCCGTGGCATCGCTGACAAACGCCGTAGCGTGCCTGGCATCTCATGATCGATCGGACGTAGACTTTATCTATTCCTGCCTGGACGATTTTCTGGGACTTTTCTTCGTCGATTTCGCGGTTAGTTTTTAATATTACCCGGCCGTTCTGGGGGTCTGTAATATCCTTGGCCGTTAAGCGCCCCACCAGGGTCTCAGCGAAAGAAACCAATCGGCTTTCTTCCAGTTCTTTATACAACCAGATACCGCCGGTTGTCCCGCAATCTTTCTGCATTATTCTAACATCCTGGGCAACGTCAATAAGACGGCGGGTAAGGTAACCGCTATCTGAAGTTCGAAGGGCGGTATCCGCCAGCCCTTTTCTGGCTCCGTGGGTAGAAATAAAATACTCCAGAACCGTCAGACCTTCCCTGAAACTCCGTTTGATAGGTAATTCAATGATTTTTCCGGAGGGATCAGACATTAGTCCCCTCATGCCTGCCATCTGGGTTATTTGCCCTATGTTGCCTTTGGCTCCCGCTTTTGCCATCAAATAAATTCCACCGTATTTAGGCAGGGCTTCTTCTACGGCAACCTGAATCTTATCTTTTGCTTTTTCCCACACCTTTATTGTCTTGGTATACCTTTCATCTTCCTCCATAAGGCCGTGATTAAACTGGCTGTTAATAACTTCAATTTCTTCTTCGGCCTCGTCAAGTATCTTTGGCTTATCTTTAGGCGCTTCAATCTCGTTGATACCTATGGTTATTCCCGAGTTGGTGGCGTAATGAAAGCCAAGGCTTTTCAGGTCGTCCAACATTGTCGCCGTAACGTCTTTCCCCATAATCTTGTAGCACTTGGAGACAAGCTTTTTCAAAGCTCCTTTATCCATGTCACAACTGGATTCCTTTGAAAACCTCAGCTCTTTGGGCAGGATTTCATTGAATATTATTCTCCCCACCGAGGTGTCCAAAATTTTTCCGCTGTTTTCACTGTCCCGGACCTTAACCGGAGTCTGGAGGTCCAGAAAACCGCCCTCATATGCCAGTTTAGCTTCACTGAAGCTGCTGTAATTTTTAACTTTCCCCCGTTCGCGTGATTTCATCGTTGTCAGGTAATGACAGCCTAATACGATATCAAGGGTTGGAGCGACAACAGGTTCCCCTGAACTCGGGAGCAGCATATTATTTACGCTTAGCATAGCTTCCCTGGCTTCATTGACCGCAGCCTTTGAAAGAGGCACGTGAACAGCCATCTGGTCGCCATCGAAGTCGGCATTGAAACCGGTGCACACCATGGGATGAATTTGAATCGCACTGCCGTCGATCAGTACCGGCTCAAAAGCCTGTATGCTCAGGCGGTGCAGAGTAGGTGCCCGGTTCAACAAAACAGGCCTTTCCTTAATAACTTCTTCGAGGATGTCCCATACTTCAGGTTTGGCTTTTTCAACAAGCCGGCGAGCGCTCTTTATATTGTGGGCCGCACCCTGGAGAACCAGGCGGTGCATGATAAAGGGCTTGAACAGTTCCAGAGCCATGCGCCTGGGAAGGCCGCACTGATATAGTTTAAGCTCCGGCCCGACAACAATTACCGAGCGGCCGCTATAGTCAACACGTTTGCCAAGGAGGTTCTGGCGGAACCGGCCCTGTTTTCCCCTCAGCATGTCGGAAAGGGATTTTAGCTTCTGGCTTCCAGCCCCCATAGTCGTACCCCTCCCCCTCTTGCCATCTCCAATAAGGGAATCCACGGCCTCCTGGAGCATCCTCTTTTCGTTGCGTATTATTATGTCGGGGGCTTTGAGTTCAATTAACCGGCGCAGCCTGTTGTTCCTGTTTATCACGCGCCGATACAGGTCGTTTAAATCGCTGGTTGCGAACCTTCCCCCGTCCAGTTGGACCATCGGGCGCAGGTCCGGGGGTAACACAGGCAGGATTGTGAGTACCATCCACTCGGGGCGATTATTGCTGCGCCTGAGGGCCTCGATAATGCGCAGGCGTTTGGCTGCTTTTTTTCGCCTTTGGCCCGAAGATGAATGGGTTTCCCTGAGAAGTTTCTGGCGTTCTTCCGCCAGGTTCATCTTTTTCAAAATCTCAAGTATCGCTTCAGCTCCCATGGCGGCAGAGAAAATATCCCCGTATTTTTCTTTCAGATCAGAATACCTTACTTCGGATAAAATATTGTTCATCTGGATATTTTCGATTTCCTCGATGGTCGCATTCTTTTCCTGGCGCAACCGGGCGTATATTTCCTGGACGCGGCTTTTTATGAGGTCTCCTGCTTCCTTCGCTTCAACTAACGATGCCTCTAACTCGGGGGATAGTGGTGTTGTTTCCGGTTCCTTACCGACTTCTGAAAAATGAATGCCCAGTTCATCACCTTTTTTATTAATCATTTCCTGAAGCTGAATCAGGTGTTGTTCCAGGACCTCTTCCCCTTTGCTCGCAATTATCTGGCCGTCGAATTTGATATTCGTTTTGGTTGTTTTCCCCAGGTTTTTGTTGAGCTTGTCTTCCGCAGCCTTCGCTGCTTTCAATATTTCTTTATGCTCGAAATTTGATTCATCTTGAGTTTGCTGGTCACCGGTTGCACCAGCAACTTCAGAGGAAGCCAGTATTTCGTTTTTTCTTTCGTTTACAGCCCTGAGAGAGGCAGCCGAATTCTGGCTCAACCTTTCCAGTTCCTGTTCATATTCAAGGGTTTTTTGCCCGAGAAGATCTTTTTTTGCATCCTCGTCTACGCTGGTTATAACGTACTGCGCAAAATAGAGCACTCTTTCAAGGCTGCGGGGAGACAGGTCTAAAAGTAGTCCTAAGCGGCTTGGTGTGCTCTTGGCGTACCAGACGTGGCTTACCGGAGCTGCCAGGCTAATATGGCCCATGCGCTGCCTGCGGACGGTGGAGCGGGTGATCTCTACACCGCATTTGTCGCAAATGACACCTTTATAGCGCTGCCTTTTATATTTGCCGCAGTAACATTCAAAATCTTTTACCGGACCAAATATTCTTTCACAAAAGAGCCCGTCTTTTTCCGGCTTTAAAGTGCGGTAGTTAATTGTTTCAGGTTTGGTTACCTCACCGTAAGACCAGCTTCTTATTAGCTCGGGAGAAGCTAAGGAAATACGTATTGATTTAAAATTATCGGCCTCGGCCATTATATTAATTCTCCTCTGCGAGTTCATTTTTCAAAACTGGAATCTGGTCGTCGTCCTCATTCAAAACCTCTATGGATAAACCCAGGCTCTGCATTTCTTTTACCAGGACATTAAAGGATTCTGGAATACCCGGCTGGGTAATATCCTCTCCTTTTACTATGGACTGATAAGCCTTAGCCCTTCCCTCCATATCGTCGGATTTTACTGTTAGCATTTCCTGGAGTATATGTGCTGCCCCGTAAGCTTCAAGACTCCAAACCTCCATTTCGCCAAATCTTTGTCCTCCGAACTGCGATTTGCCACCCAAAGGCTGCTGGGTAATAAGGGAATAGGAACCCGTTGACCTCGCGTGAATTTTATCCTCTACAAGGTGTATCAGTTTCAGCATGTAAATATTACCGACGGTTATGGGCTTGTCGAACCTCTCCCCGGTAAGGCCGTCATACAACACAGTCTTTCCCCAGATAGGAGGAGAAATCTCATTATCCTGGTCCAATTTTTCAACCAGCTCCATCACTTCTTCATCGCTCAATTTATCAGTGCGTTTACCTTGCTGTAACTTCAGCCAGAGCCTAAGGCAGGTTTTCGTTGCCTCTCCGGTGTTGTCTTCGCCAAAGACCTTGTCAGGGTCATACCCCTGGTCAGCAAGCCAGGCTTTAACGTCTTCCATTAACTCAGGTGTAATTCCATCGCGCTTGGGGGACCCGAGGCCTGATGCAAGGGCCGTCTGGACAAGCCAGGCTTTTGCCAGGGCTTCCTCAATATCTTTATCCGTTGCTCCATCGAAAACCGGGGACAGTACCTTTTGCCCCAGGATATCGGCTGCCAGGCCGAGATTGGCTTCGAAAACCTGTCCCAGGTTCATCCTGGAGGGCACACCAATAGGGTTCAAGATGATTTGAACCGGGCGACCGTCGGGTAGAAACGGCATGTCTTCTACCGGCAATATCCTGCCAATCACACCTTTGTTACCATGCCTGCCGGCCATTTTGTCCCCAACGGATATTTTGCGTTTTTTCGCCACCCATACTTTAAC
This sequence comes from Dehalococcoidia bacterium, assembly GCA_030689845.1. Classification (GTDB taxonomy): domain Bacteria; phylum Chloroflexota; class Dehalococcoidia; order JACQUA01; family JACQUA01; genus JAUYHV01. Next base: position 597 of record JAUYHV010000057.1, on the reverse strand, counting down.
AAGCTGGTTAATGCCGGCGGGCAATTCTTCATGTCTATCCTTGGAAAATATTTTCACATCTATAACAGTGCCCTGCTCCCCGTGAGGTACACGGAGGGAGGTGTCCCTGACTTCCCTGGCTTTTTCACCGAAAATAGCCCGAAGCAGTTTGGCTTCTGCCGTGAGTTCAGTCTCGCCCTTTGGAGTTATTTTGCCAACCAGGATATCGCCCGGTTTAACTTCGGCTCCGATGCGTACTATTCCGTCCTCGTCCAGGTTTCTCAGACCCTCCTCGCCAACGTTGGGAATGTCCCGGGTTATTTCTTCCAGGCCGAGTTTGGTAACCTGGGCTTCAAGTTCGTATTTTTCGATATGGACGGAGGTAAACTTATCATCCCGCACCAGCTCTTCGCTTATGATTATGGCATCCTCGAAGTTGTACCCCTCCCAGCACATGAAGGCACACAATATGTTTTGGCCAAGGGCCAGTTCACCTTTATCAGTAGAGGAACTGTCAGCCAGAATCTGACCCGCTTTGACGATGTCTCCTGCCTGAACGATGGGTCTCTGGTTGATACTGGTGCTCTGGTTAGTGCGGCGAAATTTCATTACAGGATA
>JAUYHV010000055.1 GCA_030689845.1 Dehalococcoidia bacterium | reverse complement strand
CTCCGACCAGCCAGCCTTCCCGGGCGCTGACAAAATAGACACCACGGAGATTATTATTAACACCGGTTAGCTCGACGGACCAGGTATTGCCGCCATCAACGGAGCGGATAACGGAGCCTATATCTCCCACGGCCCAGCCGTGCAGGCTGTCATAGAAAAACACGGAACGAAAATGCCGTGTAAGATTGCTTATCTGCACCGACCACGCAGCCCCATCCTGGGCTGCTGCTTCCCGGTTTACGCTGGAAACCGGGAGACCGGCTACAGAGATGAGCAGGAAAATGACGATAAGAGAAATCCTTATCCGGCAGTGTCGGCTACCATTTTCTTTCATTCATTAATCTCCGATTCATATAAATCGATTGAAACGGTGTCAGCAGACTGTCGACTGCTAACAATCTAAACCATCCTGACGAAAAAATCAATACATTATACATCGCTGTTGAATATAAATATAGTTGTGCCGGTCCGCGGTGTCCCGGAATAAACCCCACTCCGCAGACAGGGTATATTACCCCCGCCTTTTGTCAAGGGGATGTTGCGCCCACTGGAACCAAATTGTCACCCTGTCCCGGTTTATCGGGACGGAATGACGGGAAGTGAGTGTGCTAAGAATGACAGGGGTCGCATAAGCGCAGAAGTACCGGGGTATTCGCGGGGTACAGTATTTGAAGAATTATATCGGATTATAGAATTCGTCTTTCAAAAAGGCCAGCATCTGGGCGATGAACAGGACGTCGGTAATGGTGATTCTGGAGCCGGGATCGGCCGCGGAATCGTTCATTGGTGTTGCGGCGTTTATCGGCCAGACTTCCCCCGCACCCTCTCCCAGGCTCTTCAAACTGGCAAGGTACTGGGCGATTATCAGGACATCGGCAATAGTAATACCCCCGCTGTTATTGGCATCTCCGCGGCGGAAAGTCTTAACGATATCCGTGCTCTGGGGCACCGTGTCATCGCCGACCAGAGTAATGGTATTGAAATGCAGGGTCACAGTGTAGGCGCTGTTCTTGCTGCCTATTATCCAGGGGTATGCCTGGAATAATTCCACCGGGGGCTGGGGGTAGGAACCTGTCAAAGAAGCGGAAATGGTTGTCTTTGTACCCGCTTCCGTATCCAGGACAAAATTCGTCACGCCCGTGGGAACGATAAAAGGAGCTAACCCGACGCCAGCTTTCATGCTTATTCCCGCGGCGTCGTAAGTCATGTAGGCATCGTAGGACTTGATATCGTTCAGGGTCACCGTCTGGCTGTTTCCCTGGTCGAAGAAACGGACAATCTTCCCGCCCACGTAGGCATTATTCCCGGCCCCCTTGCCATGGCTTTCGGCTGTTTCCGCCAGGTTGACCCCCGGGGTAGGTGTGGGCGTGGGAGTTGGAGTGGGCGTGGGAGTTGGGGTGGGCGTGGGAGTAAGCACCGCGTTGATAGCCGCCAGGGCATCGACCAGCCCGTAGCCGTAGGTATCGTCCCGTCCCGGGTCCCCTTTGTCCGCGGCGTTGTCTTCCAGGTAGCTCCTGACCTCCGCCGGGGTCAGGGAGGGGTTTTTGCTCAAAAGCAGGGCGGCGATGCCGGCGGCATGGGGCGAGGCCATGCTGGTGCCCGCCTTGACCGTGTAGTCCGCCGGTCCCGTATTGGTGGTTCCACGTCCTAACCCGTCGTTGTCCACCACCAGTTGGTATGGATATGCTCCGGGCCAGGGGTATGGAGATGCTCCGGGCCATGGTTCAACGACATAGTCCCTGGCGGAGATGACGGCGCTGCCCGGGGCAACTATGTTCGGCTTGCCCGGCGCCCCGGCGTCCACCCGCGGGCCCAAGCTGCTGAAAGAAGCAATGCCCCCCGGCGTTTCACCATAAGTGTATGTGCCCCCGTCTACAGCAGGCCAGGTCTCCCTGCTGACATAAGCCCCCACGGCGATGGCGCTGTCCGCCTCCGCCGGGGCTGAAAGGGTGTAGAAGGGGTCCGGGGCATTGAAGACCACGGAGCCGGTCCCCGTGTTGTAAATGTCGTCGTAATAGATGTGGAAGAACTGCTGGGTGCCGGAATTGTTGAACACCTTCAGGAACCAGGTGCTGTCTCCCGCAGGAAGCATCGTGCTTTTGTTAGAGTATTCGCTCTCCGTCCCCCGCGTGCTTTCGGATTGTATTAATGGGACGGGGTCTGAGGCCACAAGATTTGCAAGATCTGGGGCATCGTAATATTTCAGTTCCAGGTCCCTGTTGACCCCCAGGCCGTCGAACCATACCAGGTTGAAAGCCAGGGAAGTGTCATCGGTGCCCGCGCCGGTAACGTCGACCTGGATAAAACTAGTGGAACTGCCTGGGTCGACCGTCCCCGAGTAATGCTGCCTGTCATTGCCGGAGTTGCCCGCCGAGCCAAAGAAGACGGCACCCTGGCTGACGGCATAGTCCACCGCCTGGCTGTTCTCCCCCGACCCGTCGTGGTAAGTGCTCCATGAGCCGTAGCTCATGTTGATAACCTTTGCCCCGTAAACGTCCACTGCGGCCCTGATGGCACCCACCTCTGCCGGCGAGGGTGAGGCCCCGGTGGAATCGAGCCCTATCTTCAGGAAAACCAGCCCCGCCACGGGAGCCGAGCCCTTGTATGTCCCCCCGGACAGGGTACCCCTCCCGATGGCAGTGGCGGCTACGTGGGTGCCGTGGCCGGTAACGGTGTTGGCCACAATATCGTCAAGGGATTCAGGAGTACCGTCATAATTCGAATAGTCTTTGACCGCGATGGGCGAGGGGAAATCCCCGTGGCCCAGCTCTATGCCCGAGTCCAGGACCGCCACCACCACCCCTGTGCCGTTGTAGCCCAGGCCCCAGACGTCATCGGCATTGGTGACCGCCGCCGCCTGGTCGTTCTGGGCCTGGCCGTAGGACTCGGCTGTCTCCATCGAGTAAACGAACTTTTTGGCCGCCAGGTCCGGCACCTTCTCCACGGGCGCCACGGCATAAATGAACCCCGTGGGGTGGCTGCCCACGGGAGGCACCCATGAGTCAGGGTACGGGGTAATCCCCATATCCTCCAGTTCCTTCAACTGGGATGCAGTGGGGCGTTTCTCGAAATGGAGGAATAATTTCTGGATGGAGGCGTCTTCAAAAGGTATAGTTGCCAGCGCCGGCGCCGATTCATCCTGGGGCTGTCCCTGGGCCCTCTTTTGAAGCTGGCGCGTTTTTACTTTCAGGTCCCTGTTCAGGCGGCTGCTGATTTTCGAAACGGGCTTTCGTTCCTCCGCCCGGGAGGGGGGGTTACTCCACGGCACGCTTAATAATACCAGGGTAAGTGCCGTGATAACACTGATGAGACCGATAAATCTTTTCATATCTGTTTAACAATCAATCCGCGGTACCCGGCCGCCGTTTCCTCCCTAAGGGCTGATAGTCCCCCGGTCAGGGGGCGGGGTGCGGGATTTTTTAATCTATTTCTCTCAGGGGTTTGACTGCGGCTGGCTGGTAGTTTCCGCCGTTTCCAGCTTTACGACATAGTCCCTTGAAGCAAAAAAGGCCAGCTTGTCCACGGGCATCTCCGCCAGCAAAAATCCCGTGGGGGCGTTTCCCACCGGCGGTATCCAGGAACTCAGGTGCAGGGTGATCCCCGCATTTTGAAGTTCGGTTATCTGCTCCTGGGCCGGCGCCTGGCTGAAGTGGACGAAGACCTTTTGCAGGCTCAGGGTACTTAAACTCATTCCCTGGGCCTCCATTTCCTCAACCCTGCCCTCGTTGGGCCTGGCCAGTTGCTGGGTGCGCAGTTCTATCTGCCGCACCAGCCGCGGGCTTACCTTTTTTGCGATACCCGGATCGAGGACTACCGGGGTGGCGGTCTGAGACGCGCCCCGGTCCCCGCCGAAACACCCCGGCAGGGCCAGGGAAATAACTATTAATGTTACCCACAGATAATGTCTTGAAAAAGTAACCAACCTATTTACTCCTCATTTTCTGCCCTTTATTATAATACGCCATAAAAAGGGTGTTATTACATTGTTAAGTGAAAATCCTGATAAAAAGTATAAACAAGGAAAACAAATAACGCAACTGCTCGCATTGGTCAAAAACATCCTCCGTCATTCTGAGCGCAGTCGAAGAATCTGTTACCGGTGTAGTTGCCGTCTTTATATACATAATAAAGGCTCTTTTTCATTTCAAGTGGGTAAACTCATCCTTACTCTGTCCAATCAAACGAAAGTTTCCATTCCGACGAACGAAAGTTTCCATTCCGACGAAAGTCGGAATCCAGAATTCTATAAAATATCTTTGTACAAGTCTCTCCATTCTGGGTTTTCTCTTTCAATTAATTCTATTTTCCACCGCCTTTTCCATTCCTTTATCTGTTTCTCCCGTTTAAGAGTTCCTTCATAATCGCTGCCCGGCTCATAATATTCGAGCAGATGTACACCGCATTTTTTGGCTAATCCTTCAACTAAATCATGCTTATGAGCCTAAACCCTCTGAACAAGGTCCCCCGGTAAACCAACATATAGTGTTCCATTGCGTTTACTAGCCATAATGTACACAGAATAATCATTCATAATTATTACTGGATTCCGACTTTCGTCGGAATGGGTAAAAGAAGACGCATCAGGTGAACTCTTCATCGTATATGTCTTCATCTATGTACCTTCATTTTTTCTTACCCACTCAGTTTGAGAAGGAACCATATTCCAAAATTCTGCGGCTAAAAGGCTGGTATTTCCGGGTCTTTTTTGTCCTTGATTTTTAGCAGGTACATGAGATTGGGCCACTTTAACATCAAGCGCATAAGGTTGAAAACGTCTTTCCTGGTTAATGCCGCCCTGACTTTCCATTTAACGGGTCTGGTAGTCCCGATGACCATAATAAGAAAGTCGCCCATTGTTTTCAAATCTTCAACCTCACCGATTAACTCTGTTTTTCCGAGGCCGGTGGATCGTAATCGCATGTTTCGCCTCCTACTTAAAGTCTTTTTCCGTGCTTTGAAGCGCTGGCAGGCAAGTATTTGTTGCGCCAAAATCTTAGCTATATTTGCAACATAAGTCAAGGGAATTGGCCAATATGTTTGCAATCTCGGTCTAAATAGACTATTATTTGGCCGATATGGCCAAAGTTGATGAAATAGATTTACAGATTATAAGGCTTCTTCAGAAAGACGCCAGGGTCAGCAGCGAAGTTCTGAGCGGTAAAATCCATGCCAGCCCGACCACGATTAGAAGGCGAATACGAGAGCTTATCGAGTCAAGGGTACTCAGGGTTGTTGCCCTGGTAGATCCGGACCATGTCGGATTTCCCTACAGTGTCATTTTTGCTCTTAAAGTAAGCGGCAATAAGCTGGAAGAAGTATTAAAAACCCTCGATATGCGGGAGGAAATAAAATGGCTCGTTGCTTCAACGGGACGATTCGATGTGCTGGCCTTCGCCCGTTTCCGCAATACCGACGACATCTCAAAATTTCTTCAAATTTTTGTTTACAATACTGAAGGAGTCAGCAACTGCGAGACTTTTGTTTGTCTCCAGGTAAAAAAAGGGCGCTATACTCAGGTGTAAATGGGGGTCTCAGGGATACTGCCCCAGGCTCAGGGGTTTCCGGTTTTTCAACCTTCACCATGTTTAATGTTTGGTTCTATACTTTTCCTTGCCCTCCTGGTAAAGGTCACCCCCATAAATATCATTGATAACGATAGCTGGAAAATTCTCCACTTCCAACCTGAGGATAGCCTCTGTTCCAAGATCTTCATAGGCTATGACCTCGGCTTTGCGTATAGCCTTGGACAGTAACGCCCCTGCTCCGCCAATGGCGGCCAAATAAACACAGGAATAGGTTTTAATAGCCTCCTTAACTTCGGAAGAGCGAGAACCTTTGCCTATCATCACTTTAAGCCCCGCAGCCAGCAACCTCGGAGTAAAAGAGTCCATGCGCCCGCTGGTCGTCGGCCCGGCCGAACCGATAATATGACCGGGGGGTGCCGGAGAAGGGCCCACATAATATATTGTTTGCCCCTTCAGGTCGAATGGCAAAGACTCGCCCCTATCCATGGCTTCAATAAGACGTTTATGGGCAGCATCCCTGGCTGTATAAACGATACCGCTTAACAGGACTTTATCACCGGCTTTCAGCATTGAAACGGTTTTCGAATCCAAAGGGGACTGAATATTTATTTCGCCTTTACTCATTTCCAGAACTTTAACCTCCTGGATATGGTTTTTTTTCTCAATTTTTCAATAGCATCCGCCGGTTGGATATTTTTTGGGCAAGCTTCGACGCAATTAAACACGGTATGGCAGCGCCAAATACCGTCTTCATGACTAACCTGGTTCAAGCGTTCCGGGGACAACCCGTCCCTGGAATCAGCCACAAACCGGTATGCCTTGGTCAAAGCCGCCGGGCCTAAATATTCTTTGTTAAACCAGACTACAGGGCAGGCAGAGTAACATGAGCCGCACAAAATACAGTCAATCACTTCATTGATCAACTTCCTCTCCGCCTGGGTTTGCACCTGCTCGGTTTCCGGTGGGGCGGTTAGAGTCTCAAGGTACGGCATGACCTGTTCAATTTTATTAAAAAACGGGTCCAAATCCACCACCAAATCCTTGATAACTTTTAGATGAGGCAGGGGATTAACTGAAATCTCAGGGGTTTTCAGTTCCCTGATCTGTGTCTGGCAGGCAAGCCTGTATGAACCGTTAATGAACATTGCACAGGACCCACATACACCCTCCCGACAGGCAAAACGAAATGACAGGGTACTGTCCTGTTCCTCAAATACCTGTAACAATCCGTCCAGAACCGTCATCATACCCTTCACTTGAACTGGGAAACTCTCAAACCTGGACATGGTATCCACATCTGGATCAAAACGGCGGATTTTAAACAATACTTCGATATCTTGCAGCATTAATAATTGGCTCTTTTTCATTTCAAGTGGGTAAACTCATTCTTACTCTGTCCAATATACATTATAAAACCTACCCGCCCAAGGGCGCATGGGGGTATACCCGGGTACTCGCATAGTTTCCATTCCGACGAAAGTCGGAATCCAGAGTCCTATAAAATATCTTTGTACAAGTCTCTCCATTCTGGATTTTCTCTTTCAATCAATTCTATTTTCCAC
>JAUYHV010000050.1 GCA_030689845.1 Dehalococcoidia bacterium | reverse complement strand
GTTCTATGGAAGGGACAGCCTGTTTGATTCGCCTGGCCAGTTCTATTTCCAGGGCCGTGGGGGCCCCGTAGCTCGTTCCCCGGGCTGCAGCGGTTTTTAGGGACCGGGTCACCCCGGGATGAGCATGGCCCAGTACCATAGCGCCCCAGGAACCGACATAATCTATGAACTCGTTTCCGTCTTCATCGAATAACCGGGCGCCTTTCCCTTTTGTAATAAAGGGAGGAGTGCCGCCAACGGCTTTAAACGCCCTGACCGGTCTGTCAACCCCTCCGGGGATGTGCAGCCGGGCTTCTTCAAAGAGCTTTTTTGAAATGGTCTGCTTGATTGAAGTCTCCTTCACGGAAGATAATCGTATCTACTGAGACGATTTCAGCCACCGGGCGGCATCTTTAGCGTGGTAGGTTAGAATGATGTCCGCGCCGGCCCTTTTTATTGCCGTCAGGATTTCCAGGACTATCTGTTTTTCGTCCAGCCAGCCATTTTTCACAGCCGCCTTGACCATGCTGTATTCCCCGCTGACATTGTAAGCCGCCAGGGGACATGAAAAGGCTTGCCTTGCCCGTTGTAATATATCCAGGTAGGCCAGGGCGGGCTTTACCATGATTATGTCCGCACCCTCTTCAATGTCCTCTTCCATTTCCCTCATGGCCTCCCGCCAGTTGGGCGGGTCCATCTGGTAGGAACGCCTGTCCCCGAATTGGGGGGCGGATTGCGCTGCCTCGCGGAAGGGTCCATAAAATGCGGAAGCATATTTAGCGGCATATGACATGATAGGCAGGTTGCTGAAGCCGTTTTCGTCCAGGGTTTTTCTTATGGAGCCGACCCTCCCGTCCATCATGTCCGAGGGAGCTATCATATCGGCGCCTGCTTTTGCGTAGACCAGGGCAGCCCGTGATAAAAGTTCCAGTGTCTTGTCATTGTCAACGGTATTGCCCTGCACCACGCCGCAGTGTCCGTGGCTGGTGTATTCACACAGGCAGACATCGGTGATGACAGTCAATTCCGGAACGGCTTTTTTTATCGCTCCCACTGCCGTGGGGATTATCCCTTTCTCGTCGTATGCCCCGGACCCGGTCTCGTCTTTACTTTCCGGGAGTCCGAAAAGAATCGCGGCCCGTATCCCGAGGCTGGCGGCCTCTTTCAACTCCTCTGTCAGGGTATCCACCGAGTGGTGAAAGCACCCGGGCATGGAAGAAATTTCCTTTTTTATTCCTTTCCCGGGCACCACGAATACCGGGAAGACGAAATCATCTACGCTCGGCATGGTTTCCCGCAGCATCTTTCTCAGGTTGGCAGTTTGTCTCAGGCGGCGCATCCGTCCGGTAGGGAACATGGCCATGGTCTTATTAACCTTTCCCGCTTTTATAATATTCTTCAATGGCCTCGACCAGTCCCGGGATGGTGAATTCCCTGGCGATAATATCTACCTTTAGCCCGGCTTTGCGGGCAGTGGATGCCGTGACCGGGCCAATGCAGGCTATAATCGAGCCGGCCATGAGGTCCTTTTCTTTACCCAGGAGGGAAAGCAGTCCCCGCACGGTGGAGGAACTGGCGAAGGTTATGACATCGGGCTTATTTGCCTTCAGAATGTCCAGCAGATGCGGACGATTATCTTTTTTCAGGGTCGTGCGGTAAAGGGGTATTTCCTCCACTTCCGCCCCCCTCTTTTTTAATTCATCATTCAACTCATGGGGCACATTCTCTGCCCTGGGGAGGAGAACTTTCCCCCCCTGGAACTTTTCTGAAACCATTTCCCTGACAATATCTGATGTGGTGTATTTGCGGGGAATGAAATCAGGTCTGATGCCGAATTTCAGCAGTTCTTCGGCAGTAGCCGGACCGACGGCTGCAATCCTGGTTCCCCCGAGTGCCCGACCGTCTTTCTTTTTCTCCAGCAGGCGGCGGAAAAATACGGTGACGCTGTTCACGCTTGTGAACATTATCCAGGAATACTCTTTTAAGTTGTCCAGGGCACTGTCCAGCTTTTTATTATTTTTCAACGGCTCTATGCCAATTATGGGCAGTTCCAGTGGTAAGGCCCCTTTTTCGGACAGCAGGCGGCTCAGGGCGCTGGCCTGGTGACTGGCCCTGGTGACCAGGACGGTCCGGCTGAATTAAGGGCGGGTTTCAAACCAGGAAAGTTTGTCCCGCATTTGTACTACTTTACCCACAACCAGTATAGCGGGGGGGTTAATTCCCTT
>JAUYHV010000040.1 GCA_030689845.1 Dehalococcoidia bacterium | reverse complement strand
AAATCGGCGAGAAACCTCAGGTTATGGATCGTGGCAAGACGATAGGCAAGCAACTCCTCGCATTTAAAAAGGTGGTGGAGGTATGCCAGTGAAAAACTTGAACAGGTATAACAATTACAGCCCGGCTCTATTGCATTTTCTTCGTATTTAAACCGGGAGTTCCTTATGTTAATCCTGCCTTTTGAAGAAAACAGGGAGCCGTTCCTGCCAAGGCGGGTCGGCAGGGCGCTGTCAAACATGTCAATTCCCATCCCGATTGCTTCCAGCAGGTCTTCAGGAGCCCCGACGCCCATTAGATACCGCGGACTTTCCCCCGGCAGGCAGGAGACCGACTCCCGGGCCATTTCATAGGTTATCTCCTTACCTTCTCCCAGGCTCAAGCCGCCAACGGCGTAGCCGGCAAAACCTGTATCCACTATCATTTTCGCCGATTCACGGCGAAGTTCCGGGAAGAGTCCCCCCTGGACGATTCCGAACAAAGCCTGGCCTCCATCGAAGTGACTTTCACGGCAGCGCTTGGCCCAGCGGTGAGTCCTCTCCGTGGCTTCCTGCGCCTCCCTGAAACTGCACCCGAAAACCGGGGGCTGGTCGAAATTCATAATAATGTCGGCCCCAAGGGCCTCCTGAACTTCCATTGCTTTTTCAGGAGTGAAAAAATGCTCGCTGCCGTCAACGTGGGAACGGAATGTGACTCCCTCCTCGGAGACTTTTACCAGGTGGGCAAGGCTGAATAGCTGGTACCCGCCGCTGTCCGTAAGGATCACCCTGTCCCAACCCATGAAGCTGTGGATTCCCCCGAACGTTCCAATTACATCCATGCCGGGCCGGAGATACAGGTGGTAGGTATTACATAAAATCAAGGGGAGATCTAAGGAATGCAGGTCATCCGGGCCCAGGCTTTTAACCGTACCCTGGCTGCCGACCGGGGCGAAGACCGGGGTCGGCACGGAACCATGCGAAGTTATCAGGGTACCCGTCCTGGCAGCATCCTCCCGGGAGGTTTTATCGACCTTAAAAGAAAAAACCACTTTTTAAATTTCTAAAATAAATCGAAGACGAAACAGGGTTTTGATATAAACCGATTCCCGTCATTTTCTCTTGTCTGTTAACCGCTGGAGTCGAGGAGACTCCTGGCGATGATTGCCCTCTGAATTTCAGATACCCCGACATAAATCTCCGCCATCTTAGCGTCCCTGTACAACCTTTCCGCGGGGAGGTTCTTCGTTGTGCCGTAAGTGCCGAAGACCTGCATGCCCATACGGGTAACCTCCACGGCCGTTTGAGAGGAAAAAAGCTTGGCAAGAGAAGATTCATGCTTTATATCGAGTCCCCGGTCGCGCATGGAAGCGGTACGGTAGGTCAACCACCGGGCTGCCTCCAGGCGACTGGCCATCTCTCCCAGGAGACCCTGTATACTCAACAACTCACCCAGGGATTTGCCCAGGGCCTTGCGCTGCCGGGCGTACCCGAGGGACAGGTTGAGAGATTCCTGTGAGAGGCCCACCCCTTCCACCGCAACACCCAGGCGTCCCAGGCTGATTGCCTCCCGCAGAACATCAAATCCGGCTCCCCTCTCCCCGACGAGGTTATCCCCGGGCACTTTTACACCGTCCAGTTGTACGGTGGAAGTACCCAGCCCCCTCAACCCCATCGTCTCAATTCTCTCCGTTAAACGGTAACCCTCCGAAGAGGTATCTACTAAAAAGGCATTCAGCCCCTTTTTCTCTTCCCTGGCAAAAATCAGGACCAGGTCGGCTGCTGGCGCCAGAGACACAAATTGCTTTTCCCCGTTCAAAATAAAGAAATCTCCCTCCTGCCGGCAGGTAGTCTTAATTGCGCGGGGGTCGGAACCGGTATCGGCTTCGGTGAAGGCAATACTTCCCAGTTTTTCACCGGCGGCCAGGGGGCGGAGAAATTTTTCCTTCTGCTCTTCGCTTCCGAAGCGGTATATCGCCTCGGAAGGGACGGTATTAATAGCCATAATAGCTCCCACGGTCATGGAAGCCATGCATATTTGTTCAAGGGCTAAAGCGTAACACAGGTAACCTGCC
>JAUYHV010000033.1 GCA_030689845.1 Dehalococcoidia bacterium | reverse complement strand
ATTACACGAGATAATACGGGATTTACAGCGTAGCCAAACGGTCGAAATCCAAAACGAAATCGAAACAAAGCTGTGGAGAATTTTCAATGATTGAGGGAGGAGGACGTATGACAATGGCCTGGCCAGTATGTGAATGTTGCGGAACATACCACAGCTATAGTAGTCAGCTGTGCCGGGATTCCCACAACCCGGCCACCAGCACAGTTGACCTTATCTCCAGACTTCACCAAGATACGAATCACTTATGCCACACGGTGACTTATGGCACGGCGACCGGGGACATAATAAAAATTGGTTGAGACCGCGTTACCGCCACGATCTCCTGGCCGAGCGGGGCCGGCGGCCAAAATTCGGGACAGGATTTTTGAGGTTTATAAAAATAATGCTTGACAATTAATTTTAATCGTGTATTATGACCTTACCATGGTTGTAATATGCGAACATAACGATATCAATCGGACTCCCGCAACCGTAAGGCCGGGGAGGGGTCGCGCCCTCAGACCATGGTATTGTCCGCAAGATATAAAGCCCGCACATGCTCGACGCGGGCTTTTTTTTTGCGGCTGGTCATCTCTTGCGCCCCTCTTGGACCAGAGGCCCCTTGCCTGTACCGACGGGATTAAAGGGATAAACCGGGTTTATATGATTAGCGTTTTAAATGCCCTGTGTTCGCATGAAAACTTGGGCAGCTTTCTACCAGGCGGGAAACTTCCTGTGGTGATGGCCGAACCTTTCAAGGGATTGAACCTAAGATAAATCAGGCTGGATGTCTCTGGGCTGCAGTCAGTTAGCAGTGTCGGATAAAGGCAAAAGAGATAGAATCGGAAGCAGCTTTTTTTATGGGATCATAAACGGTCAGATAGTTCTGCGCCTAAAGTAAAGGCCCGGTGGTAAGCCGGGTCAGGTGAGATGCTACTCCGTGAGCCCCGCCAAAATCAGGGCTTCTTGGTAATGTTTTTTACAATACCCGTGCGAGATAAGCCCCTCCGGTATGTCCTGGAGGTGCAGAAATTCATGGCAAGAACAGCAGACTGAAACGCCCTGATCCGCGATGATGGCCGTCCTGCCCGTGAGCTGACAGGTCCGTAGCAGACGATTTACCTGGCTGACCGGCCAGCTGCCCATGTTGTCCTGGATGCCGACCAGTCGGCCCTGTTGGAGGATGTATGCAGTCATGGTGTTTCCTTTCCCCGGTCTAACCCGGCCGGGAGGGGTTGCCCGGATACCGCCGGGCTCGGTATTCTGGTCCCCGGCTCAGGCGGGCCGGGAATCTTATTCGCCCTCCGCGATGCCTTCCAGGCAAGAGGGACATAGGCCGTCCTCCAAATCCTGGGGGCGTACTCTGTCCCCGCAGGCCTCGCAGGCGGCCCGTACTTCGGGCACTGCT
>JAUYHV010000029.1 GCA_030689845.1 Dehalococcoidia bacterium | reverse complement strand
CATCGAGGTTATCGACTGCTCGAAAGGAGTCAGCCTTTTGGACTCCTCCGGGGAATACCATGATGCGGACGGGCATGGAGAATTAAAAGACCCCCACATCTGGATGTCGCCCCCTAATGCCGTCAAGATGGTGCAGAACATTTACGAGGGGCTGGTGCTGGTGGACCCGGAGAACAGGGGTTACTACGAAAGTAACCGTGATGCATATATAAACCGGTTAACCGTTCTCGACAAAGGTATTAAGGAAAGGCTTTCGGGCGTCACTAACCGCAGATTTATAGCGTATCATTCCGCTTTTGAATATTTCGCCCGGGAATACGGGCTTACCACCTTGACTGTTGAAGTGGACGGCAAGGAGCCGACGGCGGCGGGGGTTACCCGTTTAATCAAGGAGGCAAAAGATTATAATATAAGGGTGATTTTTACTTCGGCTGAATTCAACCCGCAGAGCGCAAAAGTTATCGCTGGCGCCCTGGAAGGGCGCGTGGTAATGGTAGATACGCTGCCGGCAAACTATATAGATTCAATGTACATTTTTCTCGATGAGTTGATTAAATCCTGGGAGCAGGCATGAGCAACTGGGAAATCATCAGGCTGGAAGATGTCTGGGTCCGGATCGACGGCGCTACTATCCTGGAGGGAATTAACCTGACAGTGGAGGATGGCGATTTTCTCGGGGTTATCGGCCCCAACGGGGCGGGGAAGACCAGTCTCCTCAAGGCTATCCTCGGGATAATCGAGCCGGACAACGGACGGGTGACGGTTATGGGGAAATCGCCCCGGGAGAGCAGGAAATATATAGGGTATGTTCCTCAGCACAACGCCTTTGACAGGGAATTTCCTATCAGCGTGGGAGAAGTGGTTTTGATGGGACGGAATATCCACACCGGCCTTTTCAGGAGGTACAGCCGGGAGGACAGGAAAATGGCCGAAGAAGCCCTGTCCAAAGTAGGCATGTTGGAGCATAAAGACAGGCAGCTTGGGAAGCTTTCCGGGGGGGAACAGCAGCGGGTATTTATCGCCAGGGCCCTGGTAACGGAGCCGAAATTATTGCTGCTGGACGAGCCTACCTCCAACCTGGACTCCACCATGCAGGCCGGGTTCTACGAGTTGTTGAAGACTCTTAAACAGCAGATGTCCATAGTCCTGGTATCCCATGACATAAGCGCCGTTTCGGTGTACGTGGACAAAATATTGTGTCTCAACCGCGTTCTTTGTTATCACGGTGATAAAAACATAGGGCCGGATATATTGCAGTTGACCTACCAGCATCCGGTTAAGATTATTGCACACGACGAAAATTTTCACGGTTTAAGCGGGGGGCACGAACACCATGATTGAAGCCCTGCAATACGAATTTATGCGGAATGCCCTGGTGGCCGGTCTCCTGGCAGCGGCGGTATGCGGTGTCGTCGGCGTGTATGTCATTGTAAAAAAGGTTGTGTCCATAAGCGGCAGCATAGCCCATGCTTCCTTCGGGGGGATCGGTCTGGGGTACCTCCTGGGTATCAATCCTATCATCGGCGCGGTGTTTTTTACCCTTGCCTCGGCTTTGACCATGGGGTTGGTGACCAGGAGAACAAAACTATCGGAAGATACCATAATCGGCATTCTCTGGGCCATGGGGATGGCCCTGGGCGTGGTTTTTATCGGCCTGTCCCCGGGTTATGCCCCGGACCTCCTGAGCTATCTCTTCGGAAACATATTGACGGTTCCCACGTCTGACCTTCTATTAATGCTGGTCCTGGACGTGGTGATTTTTGTCGTGGTTATTGCCCTTTATAAAGAGTTGCTTGCCCTGGCTTTTGACGAGGAGTTCAGCAAGGCGGCGGGAGTTCCCGTGGAAAAACTATATTTATTACTGCTGGGAATGATTGCCCTGACGGTGGTGGTTCTCATCAGGGTTGTGGGCATTATCCTGGTCATTGCCCTGCTGACGATCCCGGCTACCCTGGCCAGGCAATTTACCCATGACCTGCGGAAGATGATGCTCCTGGCGGTGCTGTTCGGTGTGATATTTACACTGGGAGGGTTGTGGTTGTCTTACCTGCTGGACATGGCATCGGGAGCCACAATCATCCTGCTCAACGGCAGCGTGCTGCTGGCCTTTTTTGCTGTTCGCAGGCTGCGGCGTAGAAAGTCCCGGGCGGAAGTTGCGACGCCGGCAGGATAAGCGAGGCCCGCCCCTTGAAAACCGGGTCAGGTAAGACCCCGTTACTGCGGTTCGAAGGGTTTACCCTGCTCGTTATATTTAAGATTATCCTAATCCGGCGGGAGTGATGCGGAATACCGTTCTTCCGGGTTCAGCCCATCTGCCCCGAAAGTTTCCGCCCGCCTAATAAATGGAAATGCAGGTGGGGAATGACCTGATCCCCGTCGGGACCGCTGTTGGTCACCAGCCTGAAACCCGTCTTGGTGATCTTTTCATTCCTGGCTAACTGCCAGGCAACTTCCACCAGGTGCTCCACCGTCTGTAACTGTTCTTTCGTCGCTTCGGCCAGAGACACGATGTGCTCCCGGGGCAGGATTAATATGTGGTTGGGAGCTTGGGGATAGATATCCCGGATAGCCACGGACCTGTCATCCTGGTAAATAATGTCGGCTGAGATGGCGCCCGATAATATTTTGCAAAAAAGACATTCCATTTAACCATTCCTCCCTTATGGATGAATTGCGGGCAGTCTGTATTCAGGATTCCCATGAGTAACAGCATGAAGCTATCGACTACCCGGTTTATTCGATCGTTTTATCTTTTTTACAGGGAACTTACACCCTGATTCCAATTGTTATTTATTGCAGGGTGGTGGTTACAGGCTGCTTATAACCCTATCTCGCAGGCGACGGTCTCCCGGTGTACGTCGGCATCACCGAACGCCAGTTCCGCAGCCTTAGCCCTGCGGTAATACAGCGGCAGGTCATGGTCTTCCGTGAAACCGATGGCTCCGTGAATCTGGTGGGCTGATATCAGGCACCGCTGATAAGCATCGCTCACCCACGCTTTGGCCAGGGCCACCTCTTTGGCGCAGGGCATATTTTCGTTTAAGGCCCAGGCTGCCTGGTAAATTATCAGGCGGCAGCCGTCAATGTCTATTGCCATATCGGCGCAATAGTGCTGGATAGCCTGCAATGTTCCAATGGGTTTACCGAACTGTACCCTCTCTTTTGCATAGCTGACTGTCATCTCCAGTACCTGCTGGACTCCTCCCAGCATTTCGACGCTTTTTGCCGCGGCGGCATACTGTAAAACCTTGCCCAGTACGGGCCAGCCGTTGTGCAACTCGCCGAGGAGATTTTCTTTGGGGACAACCACCTTATTAAAGACGACTTCTGCCTGCTTGTCGGCGGCAATCGTCATCAAGGGAGTGGTGGTTACTCCTGCCGTTCCTTTTTTTACCAGGAAAAGACTTATGCCTTCTTTATTCTCGGAGCCCTTTTTCGTTCGGGCCGATACGATAATCAGATCGGCTGTTTGAGCATCCTGGACGAAGAGCTTGGTACCGTTGATAACAAAATTTCCGCTCTCCTCTGAGGCTGAGGTGGATATATCGGAGGCGTCGTACAAGGGGGAGTCCTCTGTCGTGGCCAGGGTAGCTATGAGTTTACCCTGGGCGATCTGGGGTAGCAGTTCTTTCTTCTGGGTTTCGCTGCCTGCTTCCAGTATTGCCATTCCGGCCAGGACTACTGTTGGGAAAAAAGGTCCCGGCAGGCAGGCGCGGCCCATTTCGTCCAGTAAAACCGCCAGGTCGAGGAACGTACCGTCCCCTCCCCCGTACTTTTCCGGAAAAGCCAGCCCCATCCATCCCAGTTCCGCCATTTCCTTCCATATTTCCGGAGCGTAACCTTTCTCGTCTTTTTCCATTTCCCGGACCAGCTTTTTAGGGCAGCGGCTGGTTAAAAAATCCCGGGCCATTTTTTTGAGCATTTCCTGTTCTTCGGTGAATCCAAAATCCAATTTCTTGCTCCTTTCCTTGGTGGTTGAAGCTATTTTTTAAATACCTTCATACGATTCTTTTGAGGGTTTGCCTGAAACTATACATTGTAGTATCACGCTGCCGGCAGTCCAAGTCCTCTCATGGCCAGGATGTTCCTTAAGACTTCCGATGTGCCCGCTTGCAGGGTATACCCGGGGGTTATGAGGAACGAATGAACCGCCATTCCGTCAAGAGCTGCCCGCTCGGACTCCGGTTTAAGCTGGCTGTAAGGCCCGAGGATTTCCATGGCCGTCCTTGCCAGCCTCTGCTGAAACTCCGTGCAGAAGGTCTTTGCCAGGGATGCTTCGTAGTTGGGAATTCTTTTCTGGCTCAATACCCATGCTACTTTATAAATCAGCAAGCGGCCGACTTCAAATTCCACGGTCAGCTGTGCCAGGCGCTGTCTTATCAGGGGGTGCTTAGAAAGGGGTTGTCCCTTGTATTTTGTCTCTTTTGCATATTTCAGGATGGCTTCAAATAGTGGATAATTGGCCATTACCCGTTCCATCCCGCTTCTTTCATAGTCGAGCTGGGCGACAATCTGTTTCCAGCCCTCGTTCCTTTTCCCTATAATGGCTGTTTTGGGCACCCTTACGTTATCGAAAAAGACTTCGTTGAAATGCCTGCCGCCCGTCATGTCAACCAGGGGGTTGACGGAAATTCCCGGCGAATTCAAGTCCACGATCATTTCGCTTATGCCCTTATGTTTCGGCACGTCAGGATCCGTCCGGACCACAAGGTAAATGTAGTTAAATGAGTGAGCGCCGCTGGTCCAGACCTTCTGGCCGTTGAGAACAAACCCGTTTTCGTCCTCAACAGCCCTGGTATTTAAAGCGGCCAGGTCTGAACCGGCTTCGGGTTCGCTCATCCCGAGACCGAAGTATATTTCACCATTTATTATTTTCGGTAAAAATTCCTTCTTTTGCTCCTCGGTCCCGTAAGTGATAATGGAAGGCCCGATTTGGCGGTCGCTGAACCAGTGAGCGGCAACAGGCGCCCCGTAACGCAGAAGCTCCTCCGTGAGTACCAGGCGGTCGAGGTAGCTTCTTCCCTGGCCTCCGTACTCCTTCGGCCAGGTCATACCTATCCAGCCTTTTTCTCCAATCTTACGCGAGAATTCAGGTGAATGCCCGATAATCCAGGCGTCGCAACGGGGCTTAAAAATCCCCTTGGCCATCTCGCTTTCTAAAAAGTCCCTGACCTCTTTCCTGAAACTTTCCTGCTCCGGTGTGAAACGAAAGTCCATGTCTAAATTACTCCTTTCTGTTTAGTGAGGAGCCCCGGTGAAGTCGGTGTCTTTGGTGTATGACTTCCCCCCTTTTGTTTCCGGTCCGCTGCCATTTGTATTCAACAAGTAGCAACGGAATTTGCGGGCTATTAGAAAATATTTTGCGAAAATATTATTTTGAGTTATTTGCTCAACTCTATGGCCAGGCAGGTAACGGTCCTGGTTATGCCCGGAATTGGATGAATATTGTTGGTTACCACATTCCCGATGGCATTCAGGTTCGCTCCCTCTATTACCGCAATGACGTCGTAAGGTCCGGTAACGGGGTCTACCGACGTGATGCCGCTGACCTTAGTTAAGGCGGCCACCACATCCTTGGTTTTGCCGACGGCGGTTTCAATGAGTATGAAAGCCCTTGTTGTCACGGTATTTTTTCCTCCTTACTTATTGTGCTGCGCCCTTCTTGCGCAACTCCTCTATTTCCTTATTAGAATACCCTAAACCTGCCAGAATTTCATCTGTATTCTCACCGAGAGCCGGGGCCAGTCTTCTGACAGCCCCTGGAGTATCAGACATTTTAACAGGGATGCCTGTCTGCCTGACGGTCCCCAAACCCTCCGTTTTTAGCTCAATGAGCATCTTCCGCTGTATTACCTGGGGGTCATTAAAGACATCCTTAAGGCTGTTAACCGGGGAGATAGGAATATCTTTGTCTCCAAGGAACTCCACCCACTGGGCGGAAGTCCTGGCAAGGAAAGTTTTTTCCAGTTCTTTTGTTACCTTCCGGAGTTTTACAGCCACCTTTCCAGTCAGGGGTTTTTGATAAAGCAAGTGAAAAGGGATAAGGTCTTCTTTTCCAATGGCACGGCAAAAATTCTCCCAGAACCAGGGTTCGGCACAGCCCAGGGCGACATATTTCCCGTCCCCGGCAAGGTATGTGTTATAGAAAGGATACCCGCCGCTCATAATAGTTTCGCCGCGCTTCGGTTCCTGGGCGTTAAGAAGAAAATCGGCGGCTACAGGTGAGGCTGAGAGCAGGGAAAGCGCGCCGTCTGCCATGGCTATATCAACATATTGCCCCCTGCCTGTCTTCTCCCTGGCCCACAGGGCTGCCAGAATACCGATAACGCAAAGGAGGCTGCCCCCGGCATAGTCCGCGACTAAATTCAGGGGAATTACAGGTTTTCTTCCCTTTTCCCCGATAAGGTTCAGTGCGCCGCTGGCAGCGATAAAGTTTAAATCATGGCCGGGGAAATTCCTCCGTGGACCGTCCTGTCCCCACCCGGTAAGGGAGCAGTAAACAAGCTTCGGGTTTAGTTTACTCAAGGAGTTATAATCGATGCCGAGCCTCCCGGCAACACCGGGCCGGAAACATTCCAGGAAGACGTCAAATTGTTTAACCAGTTGGAAAATAACTTTCTTCCCTTCATCGGTTTTCAGGTTAAGGGCAATGCTCTTTTTATTTCGATCGAGGGCGTTGAAAGCTATCTCGCGTTTCGTGCCTGTCCCTTTAAGCGGAATGCCCTGTCCCGCCTGTCTTTCTCCTGCTGAGAGCGGTGTTTCCACTTTGAGGACTTCCGCGCCCAGGTCTCCCATTATCATGGTGCAGTATGAGCCGGTCGGTACTCTGGAAAGGTCGAGGACTTTGATATTGTCCAGGGCTGAAGACATAATGCCTCCGTTGAAAAATTATTAGAAATTGTGCCCCGAGAGAAGTGTTGGAGTATTATTCAGCTTTGTTATTGTAATTCCTGCCATAGTTTCTGTCAATATTAAAAGAGGCAGCAAATCTTTACGCTACCACTACTACCACCGTGTCATTCCGCGCGCAGTTGAGGAATCTTTTACCGAATATATTTGGTGTCTCAATATATTTTTAATGCACTATCTTGCTCAATGCTGCCAGAGACCATTCGATTACGCTCATGGTGACAGAATGGAGACGAAGTTTCACGTTTAGGGTGAAAGCCTGGTAGGGGCGGACCCCCGTGTCCGCCCACCTAACCCCGCCATCGGGCAATCACAGGAGATTGCCCCTACGAATCCCTGTCATTTTGAGCGCAGTCGAAAAATCTTTTAATCTAAAAATCTGCGGAACTCTTCTCGAGTAAGGTTCGCCTCTCTCAAAATCTCGCGCAGAGTACCCTTCTTAATATCCCGGTGTCTGGGAACCACTACTGTGCAGTTAGTCTCCGGATGATAGTAGACCATATGGCTGCCCCTCTGCCTGTCGAATACAAACCCGGCTTGCTCAAGAGCCCTGACCACTTGCTGCCAGGTTAGGTTGGGCAGCCGGCTCACACCGCTACCTCACGCTCCTCCACCTGAGGTAATGGGATACCTCGCTCTTTGAGACTCTCCAGGTAGACTTCTATGGCTTCCCGGATATTTACCATAGCCTCCTCCGTTGTCTCACCCTGAGAGACACAACCCGGCAGGGTCGGCGCATACACAGTGTAGCCGCCCTCTTCCTGAGGCTCCAGGACAACTTTATATTTCATGTTTGCCTCCCTTTTATCACGGCCCGTAAATAGAGTTGCGCGGTTCGCATATTGGGTCTCGTATTTAATGCAACGATTTTGCCTGTGTAACCTGGTTTTTGACCAATTCTAATATAACTGATACCGGAACGCAACGCCTTTTTTCAAAGATATTCTCTATTCCAGCGTTAAAATAATGGGAGTAACATTACCGCCTGGCCAATTCTTGAACCGCTAAATTTAACAATATTTTTTGCAGACCTGTTATTGTAAATAAAAGCCGGCGAGGTGTAAAATAAGATAGGAAAAGACGGCTGATGGCGCGCTGATGCGCCTGCGTCAAGACTCGGGAATTGAGATGCTCTTATGCCAAGACTGACTGAACAGGAACAACAGGAAATCATCCGGTATCTGGAGGCGGACAAACCCCTGCCGGACAAGTACCGCTTTCTGCTTTTTGCAGATAAGCGGGAGGTGGAACTGGTATGGAACGGCAAAACCAGTGAAGTCAGTAATATCGTTCTGCCTTTTCAGGTCATCGAACAGGTAGACGAACCCCGCGCCGAAAAAGACACCCGCTTGCAGTTGGGCTTTTCCGACCTGGACAGCCGCGGACGCCAACTCAAAGGTTGGACGAATAAACTCATCTGGGGCGACAACAGGCTCATTCTCTCTAGCTTGAAGAACGGCCCGCTTCGCGAGGAGATTGAAAAGCAGGGCGGTCTCAAGCTGATCTACATCGACCCGCCCTTTGACGTGGGCGCGGACTTCTCGATGGATATCGAGATCGGCGACGATACGTTCACCAAGAAGCCCAACATCTTGGAAGAGATTGCCTACCGCGACACCTGGGGCAAGGGCGCCGATTCCTTCATAACCACGATTTACGAGCGACTGGTGCTGATGCGGGATCTGCTGGCTGAAAATGGCAGCATATATGTGCATTGCGACTGGAGAATGGAGGCATATATTAGGAATCTTCTTGATGAAGTTTTTGGCAAAGATAACTTCATGAATAATATTACTTGGCTACGTGATTCTGCTGCAAAGGGCGCAAAGAAGACCGCAAGGCAATGGTCAAGAGAAGGTGACACGATTATCGTCTTTAGAAAATCAGATAAGACAATGTATAACACGGTATACAAAGACGAACTGACTGATACTCAGTTACGAGAATACATGTATGAAGACCCAGATGGCAGAAAATTCAAAAAGGTGACTCTAGGGGACTATTCCGAAGATTCCATACAGGAATTCCGAGAGCAAAACCTAATATATAAAACAAAGTCTGGCCGGGAATACAAGAAATACTACCTAGACGAGGCAAAATACGCTGTCGGCTCTATATGGACGGACATTGTGAATCTGTCTAAAGGGCAACATGAGCAGTTGGGCTACCCTACCCAGAAGCCCGAAGCCCTGCTTGAGCGCATCATCCGTGCTTCATCCAACGAAGGTGACTTAGTGGCTGATTTTTTTTGCGGAGCCGGCACCACAGCCGCCAAGTCGGAGAAGCTGGGGCGTAAATGGATTGTTGCCGATCTAGGGAAGTTTGCCATTCACACCACCCGTAAGCGGATGATTCAGGTTCAACGGCAGCTAAAAGCCGAGGGTAAGAATTACCGCGCCTTTGAAATCCTCAACCTCGGCAAGTACGAGCGCCAGCACTACATCGGCGTCAACCCCAACCTACGCCAGGCGGAACAGCAAAAGCAGCTGGAAGAAAAGGAAGCCGCCTTCGTTGACCTCATCCTGCGGGCTTACCGCGCCGAAAAGACCGATGGTTTTAAGACCTTCAACGGCAAAAAAGCAGGGCGGCTGGTGGCAGTCGGGCCGGTCAATCTGCCCGTCACCCGCCTTTTTGTGGAAGAGGTTATACTGGAGTGCCGCCAGAAGCACATTACCCGCGTGGACATTCTGGGCTTTGAGTTTGAGATGGGGCTGTTCCCCAACGTGCTGGACGAAGCCCGCGCCAAAGGCATTGACATCGCCCCCAAGTACATCCCCGCCGAGGTATTCGACAAGCGGGCGGTGGAGAAGAACCAGGTGGTCTTCCACGATGTGTCCTTCATTGAGGTCAAGCCGCACGTCAAGAAGAACAGCGTGGCTGTGGAGCTGACCGACTTCTCGGTTTTCTATTCCCAGGATTCTATCGCCGCTGCTGAAGCCAGCCTGAAAGACAAAGGCAGTAAAATAGTTGTCGAGCTTGGGCAAATGATTAAAGTCAGCAAAGACGCGGGCGGCTTTGTCAGCCGCGAGGTGCTGACCCAAAAGTGGACCGACTGGGTTGACTACTGGGCGGTGGATTTCAACTTTGAGAGCAAGCAGGAGATTATCCGCGTGCCTGTAAATCCCCCCAACCCCCCTTTGACAAAGGGGGGGAGCGAAGCGGGGGGATTTGAAGAAGTCTGGACAGGAGATTACATCTTTGAGAACGAATGGCAATCCTTCCGAACCAGAAAAAACCGCTCGCTGGAACTGACAAGCGTATTCCATGAGTGCCCGCCGGGGCGCCGCAAGCTGGCCGTGAAGGTGGTGGACATCTTCGGCACCGACACTATGACGATTGTGGAGGTGAAAATATGACTCAACCAATTCCCGTAAACCCCGCAATTCTGCGATGGGCGCGTGAAACGGCGGGTCTTTCCATTGAAGAAGTGGTTCGTAAACTGAACAGGAAAAGTATCGCTGCTGAAACGGTCGCCGCATGGGAAGCAGTCTCTGCTTCTGCTTCCCCTAATTATCTGCAATTGGAAACACTGGCCTACACGATTTATAAGCGGCCCATGGCTCTATTCTTTTTTCCTGAGCCGCCCGTGGAAGAGACCCCTCAACAAGCTTTCCGTACCTTGCCGGAGCAAGAAATCCAACGAATGTCCCCACGGCTACGATATTTGCTTAGACAGGCGAAGTCCATGCAACTCAACCTTTACGAGCTTTACGATTACATCAATCCGGCGCAAAAGCAGATTGTGCGTGATCTAAAATTTGCTCCCAATGTTTCTATCTCTAAGATGGTTACCACCATCCGCAAATACTTGAATGTGGAATTGAACGTTCAAGTGCAGTGGAAAAGTGCAGAAGTGGCATTTAAGGCATGGCGTAACGCTCTTGAAGAATGTGGGGTCTTTGTGTTCAAGGAAGCATTTAAGAACGATGCTTTTTCAGGGTTCTGCCTTTATGATGATCGGTTTCCTCTCATCTACGTAAATAACAGTAAACCGGACACCCGTCAGATTTTTACTCTTTTTCATGAACTGCCCCATCTTTTGTTAGGAACAGGTGGTGTTGATACACCCCTTGAAAACTATATTGATTTCTTGCAGGGTGATGATAAACAAATCGAAATATTGTGCAACCGCTTTGCGGGGGCATTTCTCGTTCCCGATGAAGATTTTGAGCGGCGGATTGAGACTGTCGCCATTAATGATGATACGGCGGAAGATTTGGCCAACCGGTATGCCAACCGGTATTCTGTCAGCCGTGAAGTGATCCTGCGCAAGTTCTACGATAGAAAATTGGTGAGCCCGCAATTTTATGAACAGAAAGTGGAACAATGGAGAAAGGAAAAGGGAAAATCAGGCGAGGGAGGTAATTATTATCTCAACAAAGGGGTCTATCTTGGCGAACGTTACATAGATTTGGTCTTCAGTCGCTTGTACCAAAACCGAATCTCCATTGAAGAACTCTCAGACTATCTTGGGGTAAAAGTAAAGAGTGTGCCCGGTATGGAGGCATTGCTGTTCCGAAAGGGAACCACCGCATGATTTATGTGTTTGACAGTGATGCCTTGATTGATTTGTTTAAGCACTTTTATTTGAACCGTTTTCCTTCATTATGGGAAAAATTTGATTTGTTGGCAAAGGAAGGCAAAATCATTTCAGTTCGTGAAGTCTATAACGAGATTGGAGGACGTGGCGACCGATTGTCCCAATGGGCAAAGAAAACGCAGAACTTATTCCAGCAATCTTCTCCAGAAGAACTTGTCTTTGTCACCGAAATATTTAAAGTTCGCCATTTTCAATCACTTATTCATGAGAAGGAGCGTTTACAAGGGAAACCTGTTGCTGATCCATTCGTGATTGCGCGGGCAAAAATATTCCATGGATGTGTTATTACGCAAGAAAACAAGAAGCCGAACGCAGCGAAGATTCCCAATGTTTGCGAACGTTTCAATATAGATTGTTCAAATTTAGAGGGTTTTATGGAAAGAGAAGGTTGGACGTTTTAAGCGAGGTAAATCATGGCTCTGCATCCTAATTTCCCCGAATCTCCCTACGCCATCCTCGACCCGGCCATCCGCTGGTTTCCCGCCGATGAAGCCCTCCGTGAGACCAGCATGGACAAACTCATGCCGCCGCTGGTGCCGGAACTGCGCAAGCAGGTGAAAGCGTGGCGCGACAAAAGCTATGCCGGGGCAACCGAAACCAGCCGCAGTTTGCTTAACTGGTGGTTCAGTACGTCACATTTACTACCACAAGCCGATGGCACGATGGCTGAATTCCAGTACTACTTTGCCCAGCGTGAGGCGCTGGAAACCATTATTTACCTGTATGACGTATCGGGAGTCAAAGACAAGTACGACATGATGCGCTTTGACAGTTCCGGCGCTGTTTCCACCGGTATGTTTGATGAAACATGGCAGCGCTTCGTAGTGAAAATGGCTACCGGCACGGGCAAAACCAAGGTGCTGAGCCTGGTCCTGGCGTGGAGCTTTTACCACAAACTGTACCAGCCGGAGTCGGGGCTGGCGCGCAACTTTCTGGTGATCGCCCCCAACATCATCGTTCTGGACCGCATCTACAAAGATTTTCAGGGCTTGCGAATCTTTTTGAAGGATGACCCGGTCTTGCCCGCCAATGGTGTTGACGGACGTAACTGGCGCGATGATTTTCAACTTACCTTGCACATGCAGGATGACGTACATATAACCAGCCCCACCGGCAATATATTCCTGACCAACATCCACCGCGTTTATGCAGGCGACAACATTCCTCCTTCGCCTGATGACGAAGACATGCGGGATTATTTCTTGGGCAAGCGACCCACTGGCGCGACCACTGACTCCAAAGTTGATTTGGGCATGATTGTGCGCGACATTGATGAACTGGTTATACTCAACGACGAGGCGCACCATATTCATGACCCTCGCATGGCCTGGTTCAAGTCCATTGAGGACATTCATAACCGGCTCAAGCAAAAAGGAGCCGCCCTTTCTTTGCAAGTTGATGTGACTGCCACTCCAAAGCACCACGACGGGGCCATTTTTGTGCAGACCATTGCTGATTACCCGCTGGTGGAGGCCATTTCGCAAAACGTGGTCAAGCATCCGGTACTGCCTGATGCCCCAAGCCGGGCCAAACTGGTAGAACGCCAGAGCGCTAAATTCACTGAAAAATATGCCGATTATATTCATTTAGGCGTGATTGAGTGGCGCAAAGCGTATACTGAACATGAAAAGCTTGGTAAAAAATCCATTCTGTTTGTCATGACGGACGACACCAAAAACTGCGATGATGTGGCAGCCTACCTGGAGGACAACTATACGGACTTGCAGGGCGCGGTGCTGGTGATTCATACCAAAAATAATGGCGAGATTTCCGAATCCGTTACGGGGAAAAACAAAGAAGAACTGGATCGTCTTCGAAAGGAAGCTAACGAAATCGACGGACTGGACAGCCCCTACAAAGCTATTATTTCAGTGATGGTGCTCAAGGAGGGCTGGGATGTACGTAATGTTACAACTATTGTTGGGTTACGCGCCTATTCTGCAAAAAGCAACATCCTACCCGAACAAACCCTGGGGCGCGGTTTGCGTAAAATGTACCCCGGCGATGTGGAAGAGTACGTCAGTGTGGTCGGCACTGATGCTTTTATGGACTTTGTGGAATCCATTCAAGCTGAGGGAGTGGTGCTGGAGCGCAAACCGATGGGCGAAGGAACTGGCCCCAAAACGCCGCTGATCGTTGAAATTGATACTGGAAACGAGAAAAAAGATATTGAGGCCCTTGATATTGAAATCCCTTTGCTGACACCGCGTGTTTATCGGGAATACAAAAACCTGGGCAATCTGGATGCTGGTATATTAGAACATGTTAAAGTAACTTACAGGCAGTTCAGCGAAGAGCAGCAACGCGAGATAGTCTTCAAAGACATCACCACCGGTGAAATAACACATACCACCTTTCTTGATAATAGCGGCATTGCCGATTATCGCAGTGTGATAGGTTATTTCACCCAGACCATCATGAAAGACCTGAGGCTGGTCAGCGGTTACGATGTGCTATACGGCAAGATAAAGGCATTTGTACAAGATCATTTATTTGACCAGCCGGTGGCACTTGAAGACCCGAATATGTTACGCAACCTATCGGAACCGGCTGCCACCAAGATGCTAATCGAAACATTCAAAAAGGCAATGAATGCGCTGACCATTCAGGACAAGGGTGATGCCGAGATTCGGGATAGTATAAAGCTGCGCCAAACCCGCCCATTTGTTGCAAAAGAGCAAGGTTACTTAATCCCGAAAAAGAGTGTCTTTAACAGGATTATCGGTGACTGCAATTTTGAACTGCTTTTCGCCCGATTTCTTGAAGACTGCCAAGACATTATTTCGTATGGCAAGAATTATCTGGCAGTACATTTCAAGCTGGATTACGTGACCGCCGACGGCGATATCTCTAACTACTACCCTGATTTTCTGGTGAAGGTATCCGATAAGAAGGTTTTCATTGTCGAAACCAAAGGGCGGGAAGACCTGGACGTACCGCTCAAGATGCAACGGCTTCGGCAATGGTGCGAGGACATCAACCGGGTGCAGGCAGACGTTGAATGCGATTTCATTTACGTGGACCAGGAAAGCTTCGAGAAATACAAGCCAGCCTCATTCAGGCAATTAGTTGATAGTTTCCTGGAATACAAAGAAAAAGTATAACAGTTCACTTCCCGGTTTTATTTAACAGACCCCTTGAGGCGGAGGTGGGGGTATGATATTATTATCCGTCAATTGGTGGATGGATATTTTGTATTTTTCTCCTTTACAGTAAGAGGTTATGGTATGCCTGAATGGCAGGTCGACATTAAAATAAAGAGGACTTATAAGCGATATTTGGACAGGGCCGACCTGTTGCGCACCATAAAACACGTTCTCACATCTCAAAAAGCCTTTTACCAACTTGAAGTCGGCCTTCTCATCACCAACGACGAAGACGTTCACCGTTTGAACAAACGCTACAGAAAAATCAACCGCACCACCGATGTGCTGGCTTTTGCCTTGAAAGAGGAAAAAAAGGCAGAGGAAAATAACTCCGCTTCTCCGCCGATATTTATCACGCCGGAGGACGGAATTTACCGCCTGGGGGAGGTTATTATTTCCTTTCCCCAAGCCCTCAGACAGGCCGAAGAAATAAATCATCCCATAGAAGATGAGATCACCCGGCTTATAGTCCATGGTTTTTTACATCTTTTCGGCTATGATGACATCGAGGCAACCGACAGGAGGCGGATGAAGGCCCGGGAAAAGAGAATTATTTTGAAATTGGCAGAATTAAAAAATAATCCGGGGAACAGCTAATAAGCGTTCGTCAGGGGCAGTTAAGCCCTATCAAACATTATTACCGGGGTCTTCATGATGTTATAATGGGAGAAATTGTCATAAAGTTCTCAAATAGGGGGTAAATCCCTGGATTCTCAGGTCTTTTATCGCAAATGGCGGCCTCAAGTTCTGGAAGAAGTGGTGGGGCAGGAGCCTGTTACAAAGACTCTAAAAAGGGCCCTGGAAACAGGCCGAGTAGCTCACGCCTACCTTTTTTGCGGTCCCAGGGGGACGGGCAAGACCAGTACCGGCCGTATCCTGGCCAAAGCCGTTAACTGCCTGACCAACGGAAAAGGCGAACCCTGTAACAACTGTGCCTCGTGCCTGGCGGTTACCGAGGGCACGTCTCTGGACGTGATTGAAATCGATGCGGCCAGCAACCGCGGTATAGACAACATCCGTGACCTCCGGGAAAAAGCAGGGTATTCACCTTCCCAGGCACGGTTTAAGGTATATATAGTTGACGAGGTCCACCAGCTTACAGGTCCCGCTTTCAGCGCCCTGCTGAAAACCCTGGAGGAACCTCCGCCTCATATTATTTTTATCCTGGCTACTACGGAAGCCCACATAGTACCTGCAACAATCCTATCGCGCTGCCAGCGTTTCGATTTTCGCCGCTTGTCCCAGACCGCAGTGTTGTCCCGTTTGAAACATATCTGTGAGCGGGAGGGAATCAATATAGACGAGGAGGCTCTTAAGTTAATAAACCGGGCTGCCACGGGAAGCTTGAGGGATGCCGAAAATATCCTGGAGCAAATGGTGGCCAGCTTCGGGAGGGAAATCAACGTCTCCCAGGTTATTCAGGCCCTCGGCCTTTCCAGCGACGCCCGCGTCCGGGAACTGGCGGGCCATGTTCTTAACAGGAACATCCAGGCGGGTTTGTATAATATCAATAAGGCGCTACAGGATGGGCTGGACCTGCGGCAGTATAACAGGGAACTGGTGAACTACCTCCGCAAGCTCATGCTGACCAAGGGAGAAGCTATTGAAATAGCCGAAATAACTGAAGAGGAACTCCGGGAGATTCAAAAACTGGTTGTCTCTATTTCTCTCAGTGATATCCTGAGAGCCGCCAAGGTTTTCGGGTCTGTTGATCTTCGCCTTGACAGCTATTCTCCCCTTCCTCTGGAGCTGGCTCTCATAGAATGCTCTCTTGCGGAAACGCTTCCTGAAAATCTTAAGGCGGCTCCGGCGGCTCAGCGCACCTCTCCTGTTCAAAGGCAGGTAAGGACAGCGCCCCAGGAAAAGCCT
Organism: Dehalococcoidia bacterium; assembly: GCA_030689845.1. Taxonomy (GTDB): domain Bacteria; phylum Chloroflexota; class Dehalococcoidia; order JACQUA01; family JACQUA01; genus JAUYHV01. The sequence continues at coordinate 5,867 of JAUYHV010000029.1, read as the reverse complement.
GCCCGGGCTGCCAGGGAAGCCCCCGTGGCCCTGCCTCCGGTGACGCCTGTTCCCCGGGAATCCGTGGTAGCAGAAAAGCCCGCCGCACCATCCACTGCTCCTCCAAAACCCGATATCCAGCAGGAAACCGCCCGGCCCGTTCCCCTGATTTCAGGCATTGAGCAATTGAAATCTTTCTGGAAGGATATTCTGGCATCCGCACCTGCGGAGATAAAAAAAACTCCTGCTCTGGCCATCCTGCGCAGCGGCTGCATCCCGGTTTCAATGGAAGACGAAACTATTGTGTTAGAATTCAGACACAATCAGCACAAAGAGCGGTTAGAAAGGGATGCCAACCGGCAGGTGGTGGAAAATTTGTTGAATAAACACCTGGACCGCCCCTGTAAAATACATTGTGTGGTTCAAAATGTGGAGGATATTCCTTTAGTTAAAGACGCTCTCGGGAGGGGAGCTGTAATTCATAGCGTGGAGAGCAAATGAATAAAAATTTTATACGTCAGGCTCAAGAGCTTCAGGCACGCATGGCCCGCGTGCAGCAGGAACTCGAGGAGGCAACGGTGGAAGGAACGGCGGGCGGCGGAGTAATTAAAATTACCATGACGGGTCACCAGAAAGTACTCCAGGTAACGATTTCTCCGGAAGCCCTGGAGGGCGGAGATGTGGAAATGCTCCAGGACCTGGTGCTGGCAGCTATTAACGACGCTTCGGAAAAAGCCCAGCAAATGGCAAGCAGCCGCATGGGGGCCATCACCGGCGGGATGAAGATTCCGGGATTAATGTAGTTTCAGGAAACCATCATGGAACCAGATTTCACACCTGCCGCTGAGCCTGTAGCCAGGCTAATTGGTGAATTCAATAAGTTACCGGGGGTCGGACCCAAAACGGCCCAGCGTTTTACCTATTTCCTGTTGAAACAACCTGAAGAAGAGGTGAGGGCCCTGGCTGAAGCCTTGCTGGCCATTAAGGACAGCATTATTACCTGTTCTTCATGCCAGAACCTGGTGGAAACCGACCCGTGTCCTTTTTGTTCCAGTTCTGAAAGGGATTCATCCAGGATTTGTGTGGTGGAAGAGCCTATGGATATCCTTGCCCTGGAACGCTCGAGGGGATACAAGGGTTTATACCACGTGTTGCACGGAGCCATTTCCCCGATGGACGGCATTGGTCCGGAGGAATTGAAAATCAAGGAACTTATTCAGCGTCTCCAGAAAGGAGAAGTTGAAGAAGTAATACTGGCGACAAATCCCAACCTGGAGGGGGAGGCTACAGCCATGTATTTGTACCGCCTGATGACCCCTTTTGGAGTCAGGGTAACCCGTCTTGCCCGGGGTCTTCCCATGGGTGGAGACCTGGAATACGCTGACGAAGTTACCCTGATGCAGGCCCTGGAAGGCAGGCGTCAGTTTCAGCCCTGATTATTTTAGAGATTTTGTGTATTCAATGGGGGATTGCTGGTGAGCCGAGCAAGGGTTTACAAAACAGAGGCCATTATCATTCGTCACCAGGATTTCGGGGAAGCCGATAAAATAATAACCCTGTACACCCCGTACATCGGTAAAATAACAGCTATTGCCAAAGGCGTCCGCCGCCCGAAAAGCCGCATGGGTGGGCACCTGGACCTTTTAACCAGGAGCAATCTTCTGGCAGCACAGGGGAAAAACCTCGATATTATCACCCAGGCCCATTTGATAGACAGTTTTGCCCCTTTAAAAGCGGAACTGTGGCGGTTATCCTGCGGCCTGTATGCCGCCGAACTGGTCCACCGTTTTACCCCTGAGCGGCTGCCCCACGCTTCTCTTTACAATCTTTTTACAGTTACCCTGGAGAGGTTGGGTAAATACGATAAAGGGGAACTGGTTTTACGTTTCTTCGAAATGCGCCTCCTGGATTTAATGGGTTACAGGCCGGAATTGCGCAAGTGCAGTTCTTGCAGCGGGGTGATTCAACCTGGTCCCAATTATTTCAGCTCAGCAGCCGGGGGAGTTGTCTGCGAAGAGTGCCATTCGGCCCGGCCCTTACCCAATGACCGGGCCGTAAGCGTCAACGCCGTTAAAGTTTTACGGGTATTACAGGGTGAATCTTTCGAAACCGCGGTATGCCTGAAACTGGGCCGGGAACTGGCGTCGGAACTGGACTACGTGTTGAGGTCTTTCATTACTTATATCCTTGAGCAGGAAATCAGGTCCACCGGCTGGCTGGATACATTGCGCCGCCTGGAGAATACCGTCTCCCCGGGGCTGTCCCCGCCGGGGACGCCTTGAAGATAAGTAAATTGACACAAAGGAGGCAGCAAAAGTGGCTGTTCTCATAACCGGAGCAGGACTGGTTGGTTCCCAGATCGCCCGCCTGGAGGTTGAACGGGGAGAGCGCCCTGTCCTCATGGACATTGCCTTTAATAACGAGGCTTTATCCAGTATTGTGGCCGTGGGGGCGGTCCGCCTGTTTCCCGGGGATGTGCTTAATTCCCTGGCCCTTGCCAGAGTTATTAAGGAAGAAAACATAACGCGGATAATTCACACAGCGGCGAACCCCATGCTCACCGCCGGCGCGCAGCAGGACCCCTATGGCGCGGTGAGGCTGAACATCATGGGCACGGCTAATGTGCTGGAGGCTGCCAGGATTTTTAAACTCGAGCGGGTGGTATTTTGCAGTTCCAATGTGCTCCAGAGTTACGTCGACCGGGGTGGTGACAAAGGAGCAGGCGGGGAGGAATTTCCCCGCCCAACAAGTATATATGCCTCAACGAAACTTACCTGTGAGAACCTTGGCCTAAACTATACCGCTTTTGGGGTTGATTTTGTTGCGGTGCGCTTTGCCGCCGTTTTCGGCCCCCTGGCTGGGGCAGGGTGGTGGCGGAGGCCCCTCCTTCATGTTTCGGGAGATGCTGCAGAAGGCCCTGGCAGGGGAGGAATATACTATGGTTGACCGGAGCCTGGAGTGGGTCTACTCCGTCGATGCGGCCAGGGGGGCTGTGAAAGCCTGCCATACAGAGGGGCTGCGAAGCCGCATATTCAATATCGGCATGGGTGAAATTTACAGCAGCCGGGAATTAGTGGATATGGTAAAGCGTTTGGTCCCCGGGGCGCGCCTGAAAACGGGCAGCCCGCCAAAGGCGTCCAACCTGGCTCCCAGGGAAACGGAGGCGCCGTGTGACATTACATCGTCCAGGGAAGAACTGGGTTACGAGCCGGACTATAAAATGGAGCCGGCTGTCAAAGACTTCCTGGAATTTTTAAAGAGGCGGTAAGCGGGTTCACCTCTCCGCAGGAAAGGAGTGGTTGGTAGCCTCAATACCATATCTTTGCATCTTATTCGGAGCATGTGGTATAAAATTGTATTGACCTGCATGGGCCGGTATCGTTTTCCCGGCGAAATCCCAATCCAGTGTTTTGGCGCGGGAACGGTTATCGGTGACTTTTTCATCGCTCAACGCGGAAACGCTCATAGAGTGTTACTGCATATTCCAGCCTGCTCGAAAGGAGACAATTTTGAAACTTACCATCCTGGGTAACTCCGGGGCTTATCCATGTGCGGATGGTGCGTGCTCAGGGTATTTGCTGACCGATAACGGTACCGGTATTTTACTGGATTGCGGGACGGGGGTGGTGGCTAACCTGCAGAAACATTTGTCCATACAGAAACTTTCCCATATTATTATTTCCCATATACATGCCGACCATTTTTTAGACCTTATTCCCCTAAGGTACGCCCTTTTCCGGCTGAAATCCCTCGGCATAATTCACAGGCCTGTCATTCACCTGCCGCCCGGGGGCGCCCCACAGCTTCTCAGCGCGGTTTCTTTCCTGGAAAACCCCGATTTTTTCTCGGAATACTTTCATGTTGAAGAATATAATCCGGCAGAAGGACTGAATATTTCGGGAATCGATTTCAAATTTGCCCCTGTCCCGCACTATGTGCCTTCGTGGGCCATATCCGCCAAAAAAGGAGGCAAGCTGACATTTTCCTCTGACTGCGCCCCTGGTGACACTTTGGTCGACCTGGCGGCCGGTTCGGATATATTTCTTTGCGAGGCTTTATTGGAAAAAAACGACGATGACGGCTCTCCCCGGGGCCACATGACCATGGAGGAGGCGGCCGCTATTGCCCGGAAAGCAGCGGTGAAACACCTGCTGGTTTCCCATTTTTGGCCGGATTCCGATTACAGTCACCAGCTTGCCGCCGCGAAAAAGATTTTTCCGGGAAAGCTTGAAATGGCGGAACTGAACAGGTCGTATTCTGTATAAGAGTTTCATTTCCAGACCACCGTTTAAGAGTCCCGCGAAACGCGACAAAATCCCCCTTAATCCCCCTTTTTTAAAGGGGGAAATAGAGCCTCTCCCTTTCGTAAAGGGGGAAATAGAGCCTCTCCCTTTCGTAAAGGGAGATTGAGAGGGATTTGAAAGCACTTTTATAAGTTCCGCGGGAAGTTCCCGTTTCAGTAACAGGGTATTTTGGTATACAATAAAGTACCGAATATTACCCGTGTCTGAAACAAAAGATATATCCAGCAAAGGCTTATCGAGGAGGTATCAATGGCTTATCCAAAAAGTATCTTAATTGTGGGCAGATTTAACATTGTTCGAAGCCCCATGGCGGCAGCCATACTAAAAAAAATATTGAGCGATACCCCCGGATTGAGTTCGGCCTCCATCGATGTGGACTCGGCAGGTATCCGCGGCGCCGGGGGATTTCCGGCAACGAGGCTGGCCAGGGAAGCGATGAAAGAAAAAGGACTTGTCCTGGATAATCACAGAAGCAAGCAGGTTTACGAGGACATGGTGGATTATAACGACCTGATTATAACCATAACCGGCGAAGACAAAAGTGATGTCCTGGCTAAATTCCCGTCCGGTAAGTCCAAGGTATTTAGTTTAAACGAATACGCCGGGGGTCCGGGCGACCCGGGAAATCCCCAGGGTTCCTCTTCAGTGGATGCTTACAGGGACACCGCCAACCAGGTGGAAACCCTGTTAAAAGGCCTTGTCCAGAAGCTCCAGAAGGAAGGTTGATGGTGGGAAATATGGGTTTTTTACAAAGTAGCAGTTCGAATGATTTTATCCCAACCGGGCGCTGCCAGTGGAATTAGCGGTATCGACCCTTAGTATTTACAACCGGCGTGATGGGGATGTAATTAACCTCATAAGGGAACACCCGGACATTAAAAACTGGGAAATCCTGGATGAGGGCTACCACCGGCTCGATAACAACCTGATACGGGAATTGAAGGCGATGTCCCGGAATAACATCAGGTTCAGCGTCCATGCTCCTTTTTCCAGCATTAATTTATCGGAATCCGATATTTCCCTGAGAACAAAATTCCTGGAGCTGGTCCTGGCGTCGATAGACAGGGCAGCTGAAATTGATGCCAGGGTTGTCGTTGTCCATGCCGGCCACCTGTCACCTTTTACTTTCTGGTTCCCGGATGAGGCTGCCAAAGCTTTGTCGGAATCCCTTCAAGTCCTGGCGAAGCGGGGTAAAGCTAACGGGGTGAAAATAGCCGTGGAAACCGGGATGAGGCCCTGGGACATGTTTAATAAGCCGGAGGACATGGCAAGATATTTGGACGGAATCGAGGGGATCTGGTCTTGCATAGATACCGGGCACGCCTCAGTTAACGGGGATGTTATCAGCTTTATCCAGGGTTCCCCCCGTTTATATCATGCCCATATCCATGACAATTCCGGCGAGAAAGACGAGCACCTGCCGCCGGGCAGGGGCAGCATAAACTGGCAGGGAGTCTTCAAACAGTTCAGGGAAATGGATTACCGGGGCTGGCTGGTTGCCGAGAACCATTCCCTGGAGGAAGCCCTCGAAGGTCTCGATTATATTAAAAAGATGTTGAAGGGCTTTTGATACGGGTACGTTCG
>JAUYHV010000316.1 GCA_030689845.1 Dehalococcoidia bacterium | reverse complement strand
CGGTGGAACCTGTGTAATAAGCTCCATTTTTCTGACTCTTTAATATGTAAACATAATACATCTACTTTGTCATGACTCGGTATGGCAGGAGTGGCAGGATTCGAACCCGCGACCCGCGGTTTTGGAGACCGCTGCTCTACCGGACTGAGCTACACTCCTATATTGAAAACCAACAATGCAGGGGCAATTGCTTACGAATTGTAAAAGAAATCCCGAAAAAATTCAACGAGGCTATCAGAATATTGCACCGAATATCAAAGATCGTACGTGCCACAGAGAGGAAGAAATATCGAAGCTAAATAGACAAATTATCGGGAAATCGCCGCGCCGGGTACATTTTCCATTCCCGAACCATTCGATTGTCAGTTTGAACTAAAACGCCCCCCGCGGGTTAAGGCGTAGCGTCTTTCAAAAACCGGACTAAGCCCTCTACTTCTATCGGGCTGAGCTTTCCCCGGAAGGGTGGCATAGCGGTGCCCGGAACGCCTCCCAATATTTTATCCCCGACCGCCACATCACTTAGCTTTGCCAGGGCGGCTGATGTTACTGCGGGAGCGAAATTCGGAATTCCCTGCCGGTTGGGCCCGTGACAGGCGGAACAATTTTTAGTATATAACACCTTGCCGTCAGGGAGCGTGGAAGTGGCCGGAGGTGGAGTCGACGCCGGCGTTTGCTGGGGAACAGGTACAGGCGTGGAGCCGGCAGGCGGCTTCTGAGCAGGATCCGGGGCTGTAGTTGCAACCGGAGGCGGTGTCGAAACCGGGGTTGGAGCATGGGCCGAAGGCGGCGGTGAACCATGCGCGGCCTCACCTTCTGCCAGAAGGTTATCGTCCCAATTGAGGACAAAATTAACAACGTCCTCGACTTGATATTTTGCCAGGGTACCCCCCTCTTCATTACTCCAGGGAGGCATTGCCGTACCGGCGATTCCTCTACCTGTAATCTTTACCATGGTTCGGGCATCCAGTTGAGTCCCTTTTAATGCCGGACCGATGCCGCCCGTGCCGTTACTACCGTGGCAAACCGCACATTGCGAGGAATACACCTCGGCTCCCCTCTCCCGTGTTTCAGTCTGCTGGTGCTTCAAGGCTGATGCCTGTCTCCCGGGTTCCGTTGCCCAATAAACCGGAACGAAAATAACTATAAATAGAGTTAGAATAAAACCGAAATATATTTTCTTCTGCAATTTTTTAAACCTTCGTCACTTGAGATTCGTCGAACCCTGAACGTTGCACGGCATTGCCGGTGTCCACGACCAGTTCCCCGTCTTCGATAGATATAGGAAAAATATCAAGCGGCCTGGAGGGAGGGCCGGCATGGACAAGACCGTAGCGGTCAAATATCCCCCCGTGGCAGGGGCAGTTAAAACGCCCTTTATCGGCCAGGTGGTCTTCACTGGGGTCATCGGCAAGCCACGGGACGACACAGCCAACGTGGGTGCATTTTCTATAAAGTGCCAGTAACCCTGCCTCAACCCGGGACAGGTATAATCGCTGCTCCGCGAAATATGTCACTGTGCCAACGGGCATAGCCCTTGCTTCTTCCAGGCTGGCGATCTTGGCTTTCCCTCCAAATGCCCCTTCCTTTAGCTTGGGCCACAGAGAGGCAACCATACCCCCCGCCGCCTCAATGGTGAACAAGCCTGCTGCTGCCCACCAGGCTTTGCCGATGAACTCTCTCCTTGTTTGCCCGCCATCTTTTCCCGGGCATTCACCCGAAGGGCAGGTGTTATTTTCCATGATAGTCCCAGGCCTTTCTATGATAATTCTAAAAGGGTATTGCCCCCGGCGGTAAGTGCCAGGGTAAAGTAAGGTGCATGCCATATCCCCTGAAAAACAGCGAAGTCAGAATGAGGACAAAATAACAGACAAAAAACGCGGAGAAAAATCCCACCAGGACCTCTCTTCTCGTCGGCTGCCATTTTCGGATTATCACGTAGAGCAAGAAGCACAATCCCCCGATCACGACAATCGGGATAATCCACCCCGGCACGGCTTCAGGTTGGTTGATGATAGAGCGCACCCGGATGAACTCATCGAAGAGAATTAGAGCGATAAGAATAATTCCCGTGTAAATCCCGGAAAAAGCGGCAATCCTTTTACCCTTTTTGGAAGCGAACCATACGCCGACATCCGATTTGCTCCGGTCTACGTAGGGAATTGCCATTAACCCGACAATTACCAGGACGGGTATTATTAGACCGGCCAGTGCAGCGCTCATATGGAGGAGAAGTTCCTGGAGATTAAGGAAATACCAGGCTGCTTTGGCTGGGTTCTCGGTGACTCCCGGATTAGCTGGTTCCCTGAGAGGGGCATTAAATAAAAGAGACATGATTAAGAGGACGACTACCGTACCCAGCGTAACTACTATCTCTAAAATTAATAAATTGGGCCAGGCCATTACCGTATCTTCGGGCCCTTTGTCCACCATTGGACTGGTACCCTTAACCAGTTCCATCAGGCCGTATGTTTTCGCCGGGTCTTTGGGAAATACCTGGTTTTCTCCCCTCATTGAGTTACCTCCCTGGACTCGTTTTCATTTTTTTCGGTGGGGCTGGAAATCCCCCCATCTTTTCTTATCCGCCAGAAATGCACCCCTATCAGTGCGCCCATCACAAGGGGTAAAACGGCGATGTGGAGGGCGTAAAACCTGACCAGTGCCTCCGGCCCCGTGTCCGCCGCTCCAAGCATCAGCAACCGTATTTTATCGCCGATAAGGGGAAACGCCCCCACGATATTGGTGCTGACCGTGATTGCCCAGAAAGAAAGCTGGTCCCAGGGCAGGAGATAACCTGTAAAGCTTAATAACAGGGTAACCACCCAGAGAATAACTCCTACAACCCAGTTGAACTCTCTCGGCCGTTTGTAACTCCCGGTAAAAAATACCCTGCACATATGGAGAAATACAAAGAGGACCATCAGGTGCGCCGCCCACCGGTGCATGTTTCTCATCAGCGCGCCAAAGGCAATCGTGTTGTGCAGGGTCTGTATATCCGTATAGGCCCGTTCTACGGAAGGAGCATAAAAGAACATCAGCCAGGCGCCCGTAATCACCAGGACAGAGAAAAGAACGAACGAAATAACGCCGAGACCCAACGTGTAGCCGATTTCAAGGGTATGACTTTTCACCTTTACCGGGTGAAGGTGTAAAAACCAGCTGTTAAACATGATCCTGGCGCGGTTCTCATCCGATGAGGGATATCCCTGGCGGAAGATGGATTCCCAGATGCGGTTTCTTGTAATAAGGCTGCCGAGGGAACGTTTACTGGTCGCCATTAGCTGATACCTGCCTTTTTTTCTGCCTCATTTGCTTCGTCCTCGTAAATCAATTCTTCTTCAAATGAAAATACTTCCATGGTTATGGCCCCGACAGGGCAGCGCTGGGAACATAAGCCGCAGCGAACACAGCGGGTCTCATCTTTTATCATGGCGGTTCCCCGTTCTGAAATACCTCTGCCTTCCTTTATTGAGTCCGGATCGATACCGTATCTGGCTTTGATTACCTCTTTCAATTCAGGGGTTCCGTTGATCTTGTCCAGGCTCACCATCTTTAAGCAGTTCATCGGGCAAATATCGACGCATCCTCCGCAAAGTATACAAAGTTCACTGTTAAAAACGGTTTGGATTTGACATTTTAAACAGCGGGATGCCTGCTCGGTGGCAGCAACCTCGTCGTAAACCATCTCCACCTCCGATACTCCCGTCCGCCTTTCCAGTGGAAGAAGTGCTGGCCTCCGTTTCGGGATGTCTAGCCACCCTCTTTTTGGTAGTTCTCCCGGGCCCGCCACCCGTAAAGTCGCCCTGCGGACAATTCGAGCCCTTCCATTCTGAAGGTAACGGTCGATTGAACGTGCTGCTGTATGGCCATCTTTGACGGATTCAATGATAATCCTGGGACCAAAAGCGGCATCTCCCCCGGCAAAAATCCCCG